>DATAPK010000072.1:0-4962 GCA_036265245.1 Tepidisphaeraceae bacterium
GTGAGGATGCCCACAGCGATCTGGCCGGCGATCGCGTCAATCAGATGCAAGTCGAGTATTGTCGCGCCAGTGCTAGGAATGGCCGTGACGTTTGGCGCGCCATCCGCCTGTGCTGCAAACGCCGCATACCGCGATGCAGCGATACAGCGATAGCAACTCCGAGTCCTGCCCGGCAGATAATAGATGATCTCGCCCGCACGACCTTCGCGATACAGCCCGATCCAGATCGCGGGTTTGCGCATCCGAAGGGCTTCCAGATTCCCCTTGGCTTGCGCCACAAAGCTATCCGCCGCGAACACGAAAAGGTCTACGCCGGCAAAGTAGCGGTCCATCTCATCGGGTGTGAAGGCGCAAAAGTCGCGCGCCAAACACGTCACCTTGATGTCTGGATTGATCTGGTGCAGCGATGCCGCGATCGCTTCGACCTTATATTGTCCGATGCTATCGCTGGCGAAGTCCTGTCGCGCCGGATTTGTCTCGCTCACCCGGTCGAAATCCACGTAGGTGACGGCACCCAGCCCGCAGCGCACCAGATCCATTACCAAGCCGTAACCGCCACCGATGACGGCGACATGACTGTCTTTCATGCGGGACACATCGACGGTACCTTGGATGCGATCGAAATTCATGAAGTTCCTTTTGTGCGCGGGGCACGGTTAGAGGACCGGATCAGTCAAGCAACAGCTGCGCGGGGAAAGCAATATGAGGCTGTTGCTGGCGAACAACGAACACGGCGATTCGAAACTGACTTGGGATAACAATCGGCGCCACGAACTGCTGCATATCGGGATTGGACTTCAGCAATCGGCGGATATATTCGAGGTCTCCGCCGCTGAGACGATCAAGCGCATCGGGATGACTGTGAACGAAGCCTTTCATGTCCCGCCCACCAGGAATCCAATCCTCCTTCATCTTCTTTCGAAGCGTGAGGTAGTCTGGCGAATACGTAACCTGGCTGCAGTCGGCCGTGGCGTCAAAGTAATAATCGTCGATGACCTCCGACTCGATGGGCCCCAGAAGAATGCCTCCCGTCTCGGCCGGCCGCGCAGCAATCGTGTTCATGATCTGGCATAATACCTGGTGCCGCATGATCACGACCGGAATTTCCAGCGATGCTTCGGGGCATGTCTGTAGCATTGGGTTACCCCTTAACTTTGCGAGATCCCGGTTTGACGATATTCACAGAAATACTCACCCCACTGCCGCGCCAACTCAAACGCGCGACTCAGATCGTGCGGTGCCCGCCCCGCGACAAAACACAACTTCCCGGAGCTGAACAGATGCGACTTGTTGGGGTCCGAATCCTGGCCGTTGAAACCTGGATGGGCAAGCACAAAGATTTCGATCAAGTCCCCCGTCTGAACAAATCGAAAGGTAAAGTAATGCCGTCCATCCAGTGAACGGTAATGTTTGACACAATCGCTCATGAGACTCTCCGATTGGATAGAAAGCGCGGCCGAGCGTATTCCGCACGCCCGCGCTGGCCGACACCCATCAATTGCAATTGCTCGCCAGTGGTGGACGCCGACACAAACGACGAAGCCGAAACCTCCTAGTGGAAGGTCCCGGGCTCGATTTCGCCGCCGCTGAAAACGCCGGACACGATCACAGTTGCAGCACGCATGGCATGCTCCTTTCAGATAAAATCCTGGGTGACGTTGAATTGCGACTGTCACCCTGGGTCGCATCGAATCACACAGGCGTGAGCCAGATTCGATGAGCGAGTATTTACCCGATCGCGGGATCGGCGGATCGCTTTGCCTTTCTTTTCTCACCTTCGAGCGAGATATTTCTGCGATGGACTTGTGCGCATCGCTTAGCAGCGCCAATCTGCGATCGGTGTATAATGAGCATGACTCGCTTCTCCGCCGCCGAAGCAAGCCTCCGTTGCCTCACTCGCCCGTCAAAACCAACGTCTGCGATTGATGCGTCGGTGCTCATCGCTGCACCACACGCCGCAGCGCGGGGCCGGCCGGAGCGGGGGCTTGCTTCGCCGTATGAAGGCGTCATCACATCAAAATTCAGGTTTCTTTGAACTGGGAAAACGCGCCGTCTGGGGTGGCGTGATTCCGTTTGGTCTGTCGCAGACTTCGCTGGATCAGCATATCAACATTCTCGGCAAGAGCGGAACGGGCAAGTCCTCGCTGCTGCGGAATCTCGTGTTGCAGATCATCGAATCTGGCGGCGGCTGCTTGCTGATCGATCCGCATGGGGATCTTGCTCAAGAAGTATTGGAGCGATTTCCCACCAAGCGCACCGATGATCTCATTTACTTTAATCCGTCCGACGTCGATTACCCGATCGCGTTCAATGTTCTGGCCGACGTCAAGCCGGAGGATCGCGCCCGCGTCGCCGCCGGCATCGTGAGCGCGTTCAAAGCCGTCTGGGGCGATAGCTGGGGGCCGCGGTTGCAACGACTCTTGCACTTCAGTGTGGCAACATTGCTGGAGAATCAGAACATTTCACTCCTGGGCGTATCACGATTGCTGACTGACGGCATTTATCGGGAACGAATGGTGCGCCGCCTGAGCGATCCGGTCTTACTGAGCTTCTGGCGAAATGAATATGAACGTTATGACCCTCGATTTCGGAGTGAGATCATCGATCCCGTACTCAATAAGCTCGCGCGGCTGGCGGTAGTGCCAGTGCTGAGAAACACTTTGGGGCAGGTGCGTAATCGGATCGAACCGCGCTTCTTCATGGATCATCATCGAGTGGTCTTGGCGAACCTGTCGATCGGAACCCTGGGGGAAGACGCCGCGATGCTCCTTGGCGCGCTGCTCGTCTCGGGGTTCCACGCCGCGGCGATGGGCCGGGCCAATCAACCCGAACAACACCGGCAGCGATTTGCTGTGATCTGCGACGAATACCCGAGCTATGCCGCCGAGAGCATGGTGACAATCCTGTCGCAGGCGAGGAAGTACAAGCTGCAGCTCGTGCTCGCGGCTCAGCACCTCGGGCTTGTTTCGGACAGCATTCGCGCCGCCGTTTCGGGGAACGTCGGAACGCACATCTGTTTCCGGTTGGGAGCGACCGATGCCACGAAACTCGCCGAGGAATTCGGTGAAGTCTACCCGCCGTCGATCTTCACAGAGTTGAACAACTTTGAGCTATTGGTGAAGGATTCCACGGTAGCCACGGCATCATCGGGTTCGAGCGAACCTTTTCGCGGTACAACGCTGCCACCTGGAGGCGTGCCGCATGGACGGGTGCATCAACTCATCCGCCATTGTCGCCAGCGCTATGCTACACCGCGCGATATTGTGGAGGATCGACTTCTTCGCTGGTTCAAACCAAACCCGTGAGTCGCCGCTGGAAACATTGCAGCCAGGATCACTTCCCAGCTTTTCTGGTGGACGACTCGCGAATGTCTCGCTTGGGAAGCTTCTTCGGTTTCGTGCCCACCTTGCTTGGCACATTTGCGTTGGCCCTCGCTTCCTCAGCCTGGTGATTTCCGTTCGTCATATCGATACCCAGATCATCTTTCTCCGCGATAACGCCGACAAGCCGGCGCGTCCGATTGTAGTACTTCGCCAGAGCATCGCGGGAACCAGCGAAAAGTACGGCACAGAGAATGAAAACAGCCAGGTCGGTGCCGACGCCCAGCAGATTGGAAGTTCGCATGAGACGGTTGATGCCATAGGCCCAGACGATCGCCACGAGCGTATTGGCGTAGAACTGATAGAAGCGGTAGTGGGCCTCGACCAGATAGTTGAACGCGGCCAGATTGTCGTCCAACCGTTCGTCGTCCCATCTGGGTGGCACGGTGCCTGTCCAGTAATGAAGGGGGTCGATGAGCAACCAGCGAAAGCAACTGACGATCATCCCCGCGGCGGTCGCGGAAAGAACGGCGTATACCGTGGGGCCAAAGCCGATGGCGCTCTGCTCCATCGGTCGAAGCCAGTTCCGCACGACCGGGAACAGCGGCGCCAAACCGGCCAGGGCGATGAAGCCCGGCAGCAGGTAGGCCACCACTAAACCAAAGTGATCGTTGGATGATTTCATGAAGACGCGGCACTGGCTACCTCGATCAATTCGTGTAGTAAGTATCCTCACTGTAAGGATAGTTTACATACTAGCCGGCGTCAACCGGATAACTTCAATTTCCATGTTCGCGCAGGAATTGCGACGATTACGCCAGTACGCGAAGCTCACTCAGGAGCAGGTCGCCAACAAGGCTCGGGTTTCCCGTGAATATGTATCCATGCTGGAGAGCGGAAAGAACGTCCCCACCATCGACGTGTTCATCCGGCTCTGCCGCGCTGTCGGGGCATCGCCAGCCGAAGTGATCACAAAGCTTGAGCGGGTTCGCAAATAGCTCCGCCACCCCCATATGGCAAAGATAAAAAAGGAACCGCTGTGGTAACGGTTCCTGGGAACTTATCGCCCCTTGCGCATGTTGGCAGGCAGCCACGCATTGAGCTTGTCTGCCAGCTTCTTGTCCGGCTGCTTGCCGGATGCGGCGTCCGCGAAGAGCTTGTCGAGTTGCGAGACCAGCTCGCTTTTCTTTCGCTCCGGTGTCAGCGTATGAACCTTGCCGAGCAGTTCGGTAAGCAGAAGGCTTAACTGGACCTTCTGATAACCTGAAAGCCATTCGGCATGCGGACGCCAGTGCTCGCGCAGATTCACCTTTAATTCGTCGGTCAATATCTGCACCAACTCTGTTGGCCGCTGCAGGTGCGCCGTCAGGCACTCCACCGCCAGCAGATCGATTAGTTCCTTCTGCTGATTCGCCGATAACTCATTAAGCTGCTTAATGGCCAGCCCGGTTTCCACTTGTTTGTCCATGAATGGATCGAGCTTCCTGCGCCGTTCCTGAAGCCGGTCAAACGCCGGCGACTTGAACGTCTCGCTCAGGCTCGCATGCACCGTTGTGCCATTGGCGTCGTGCCTGATGGCCAAGCCCGGACAATGGACATGATCATGCAGTATCAACAAAAGCACCTTGCGAAGGGACGACTC
>DATAPK010000073.1:0-1514 GCA_036265245.1 Tepidisphaeraceae bacterium
TCGCCGCTCCAGGTTGCCCGATCAGTTGGTTTTGGAGCCTGATTCCAGACAATGGTCTTGCCGTCTTTGGTGCGCTGATAAGTTCCGTCAGCAAACGCGCTAACTCCGAGCAGAAACAGAATCAGACCACAGACCAGCATCGAATGTCTGGCCGGCGCGACAGACATTTTCTGGAAACAATTTAGAAACGCCACGTGCGGCACGGTATCGCACCCCGCCAGTCCGGCAAGTTATCGACACACCCGCGCTGATGTTCGACCGCAGCGAACAACCCGCCGGCTTCTACTCTCCGGATCCGTTTAGCGACGCCGTGCGCGCTTGGCCGCAAAGTTCGCTACCAGGTGACGATCGCGATTGAGATTGAACGAGTAAGTCGAACTGGTGCTGACGACCACGCCATTTTCAGTCCAGCTGACGAAACTGAACTTCCGTTTGGCCGCAGCGAAAACAAAGCGACTACCCGCGCCGAACGTTCCACCTCCGGAAACATTACCGCCGGTCGCCGGCGATGCAGAGACCGTGATGGTATATACGTTGGTGTCCTTCGCAAAGTTGGCCACGAGAGCCCGGTTGGCACTCGCCAGGAAATGATACGAAGCCGAGGTGCTTACCACGGTTCCGTTTTCCGTCCAACCAGCAAATGTATATCCGAAGTTAGGCGTGGCGGTGATAGTGACATCGCTTCCCGCCAGATAAGTTGAACCACCGGTTGCAAATCCGGTGTTCGGCGGTGATACGCTCGTAGTAATGGTGTAGGTGGTGACCTGAGATCCCGGAGACACCAACGCCGGGATCAGGGCGGCGGTTGGCGTTCCCCACCCCGTGCAGAGATCGAATCCGGCAACGGCGGAAAATCTTCCTGAGCTTCGATTCGTGATGTTATTGCCACTGGTAATGTCATGAAATGCGAACGGGGCACTGCTGGACTGACCTACCGAGTACAACGCGGGATTGATGAATCCAACCGCCGGCAGGCCATTGTTCGCCGCGTATTGATTCATCAGCGCAGTGAAACCCGCCCACAACGGCGCCGAAGCGCTCGTCCCGCCGCTGTTGCCTCCCCGTCCGTTATCCGAAATCGTGAAAATATTATCCGCAGTTAGGGCGACATCGGGAACATTGCGAAACGTCAACGATCCCCGGTTTGTCGACATACTCACCGATCGTTGCCAGGACGGAATGCTGTAGAAGGTACTGATGCCGCCACTCGATCCGGTTCCAGCGCCCCAATTCCAAACGAATTCTGCCGACCATGCCCCGCCAGCCCCAACCGTAAGAAGAGACGTGCCGCCTACTTGCACGATGTTCGGACTATCCGACGGGAATGGAACCGAGCCGACGAAAGCATCATCGTCTCCCGACGCATTGAAGAACGTTTGACCCTGAGCCGCCATCTGTTGAAAAATTTGTTCAGCCACGCTGCTGGGTGGCCCTCCACCCCACGAGCAACTCAGTTGTTTGGCGGCGTTGTCGTTAGCCATCCGGCTCAGAATATCCTCCCACGGGGAGGAGTT
>DATAPK010000074.1:0-7134 GCA_036265245.1 Tepidisphaeraceae bacterium
TTCCATGTACCGAACCTTCGTCATCCTCCGTCACACGTTCCTCGAGGCCATCGTCCAGCCCATCTACCCCCTGCTCCTCGCCATCGGCTCCGGCGTGCTGGTCATCTTCGCCCTCCTCCCCTTTTTCACCCTCGGCGAAGACACCGCGATGTTCAAATCCGTCTCGCTCGATGTCGTCCTGCTGTTCGTCCTGGTCAGCACCCTCTTCGCCACCAGCCAATCCATCTTTGAAGAAATCGAAGACCGCACCATGCTCACCCTGATGAGCAAGCCCGTCAGCAAATGGGAAGTGCTCGTCGGCAAATATCTCGGCATCATCTGCTCCGCCGCCCTCGCCATCGCCATCCTCGGCGCCATCCTCATCCTCTGCACCTGGTGGCGAATCCCCGGCGACAACCAGCTTCGCACCAGCACCCTCGATGACCGTGAGCTCAAACTCATCCTCGACACCCGGCTGATGAACATCGCCGGCCTGGTCCCGGCCCTGGTCCTCATCTGGTTCCAAATCAGTGTCCTCGCCGCCGTCAGCGTCGCCATCTCCGTCCGCATGTCACTGGTGGTCAATCTGCCGGTAGTGATTCTGCTCTACATCGCCGGCAACCTGATGCGATTCCTCTTCCCCCTCTCGCAAGGCCCCCTCGCCAACAGCAGTTGGCTCGCCCAAAAACTCGCCTACCTCCTAAGCCTCGTCCTCCCCTTCCTCGCCATCTTCGACCTGCGCGACAAAACCGTCCTCAAGCACATCGCCCTGGGCAACTCCGCCTTCGCCCACGAAATCGGCGCCGTCCCCTTGTCCGAAATCTGGCAATACGTCGCCGTCGCGGGATTAAACGCCCTCTGCTATTCCGTCTTCGCGCTTGCCATCGGAATGCTTCTCTTCCAATCCCGCGAACTCGGCGGGGCGGAAGGATAACTTTCTCAAAAACCCCGCCAACTGCGGCACTGGTTCAGTTTGAAATGGAAGGCATTTTTAGCCCCGCCGCTTGCGGCGGGATCACCCCCAGCAGAACTACCGTTCAAACTAAACCACTACCGATTCAGCCCGGATTTGACCGACTCCGGCCTCGAAAGGACAATCCACCTATCCCGCACACTATGTGGCATCACGGGTCAGGTTAATCAAAGGTTATTCGCCTACTTCGGCACGCTACTCCCGTTGGAGACTCATGATGGTTCTGTCTCGGCAAACCGGCCAGTCGATTGTCGTCGGGAAGACGCCCGAACAATGGACCGTGACTGTTCTCGAAATTTCGGGCGATAAGGTTAGATTGGGTATCACGAGCCCCGACGGGCGCGCCTCATTCCCTGTAAGAGTCGCAAACGCGATTGCGCTTTCGCCGGAGATTGCGGTCACCATTGTCGACATACGTGGCGACAAGGTGCGCGTCGGTGTGAAGGCTCCGAAGACATACGCAGTCCATCGGCTCGAAATCGTCGAAGCCATTCGACGCGAACGGGGCGAGGGCGGCGAATAACCCCGCACTACAACGGACCGGCCGGGCGGAACGGTCCTTGTGATTCCAATGCGGCTCAACGCCCGGCCGGCCGTTAAATGCTGATCCGTTCGCCGACCCGGTTGCTCGCCAGCCCAGGGATAACACATGCGTTTTACGTTTGCTCTTGCATTCAAGAACGGGAAGGCACCTAAGGGCACCGAGCTTTGGAAGATGATTAATTCCGGCCCCGCCATCCTTCGGCCAACCTCGGTCAACACGTTCGAGCCGCTCCGAAAGATCCAGAACGTCGATCTTGCGGAGGTCTGTAAGGAGGAATTTATTTGGCGCAATGGACGAAAATGCCTTGGTGTGTTCAATCCGAATGGATGGAAGGGAAAAGCGACTCTATCCACCTTGCTGGAGTATCCTGAGGTTCAACACGAGGCACTAACGCGCGAGGTCTACGAATTCATCAAGGCGAGCTTTGAATATCGTTTGCTCTATGGAGTGTCTCCGACGAACGAGTTGATGGAGTTGAACCTTGAAGTCCATCAGTTAGCCAACTGCGGGGCGATTCCGCCCAACGAAAAGATTATCACGGCAAATAAAACGCTTTATGATTTTTTTGAAGAGCATGCTTGAGACGCGGGGAGCGCGCTACGGGAACGCGGCTAGTGATGCATCAGGGACATAAAGAAATCAGGCCCCGAATGACCTCTCAGAAACCGTCTTTTCATGCTGGAATCAAAGAAACACCTTTCTCCGCGTGGCTTTTCAGTGTGTGCAACCCGAATCGGCGCACGTGCGATAGCAATATAAGCGCGCGCAAATCCAATGGGAGAAGTTCTGAATGAGTTATCCGTATTTGCAAATGGCTTTTCACGGTCTGTAAATCGGTTGAGGCCCCTTCTGCTTGGCTTGAGAGATATTCCCCATCGCTCGGCACGCGCGCCGCTTCGCGTGGGGCGCAGCGGCAATCGGGACGTGCGCACGATCCAAACAGTTGAGCAAGATCAACATTGCGAGGCACACATTCAACGCGCTAGCGACCGGGACGAGAATCATTCCAGATGTCCACGCCATCGGAATGCTCCTCTTCCAATCCCGCGAACTAGGCGGCGCAGAAGGATAATTTACCCTTTAGGGCCGGGGAGAGCGTTTCGCAATCGGCTTTAATGACGTTATTCGGGAATCTTGATCTGCGGATTTCCAAATCCCTTCAAAGAGTACATAAAGCCATTCTGGAGAACGATGATTGGCCTACCGTCGCGGGTCTTCGTCGTTCCAGCGCAAACGCCGCCGATGAACATCGTAGAGCCGCTATTTTCGTCGAATACCACGGGCGACGAAAGCATCGCCAGTTGGTTTCCGTGAAGCTTTACGAAAAACATTCGATCATCTCCGTCTTCGGAGGGGGTACTGTAAAGATACTTTCCGCATGTCGCGATTGGAGTGGACGGGTCGAGATTGTGCTGCGCGAAAAGAGAATCCTGCCGGTCAGTCAGCGTGCTTAACGTCGCGCGGTCCTTGAGGAAGGTATCGATCGAATCGTATGCGACCCTCAGCCTCTCCTGCTGCTTTCGTTCGGCCGGTTTTATGCCTGCCATCGTCCGTGTGAATGACAATGCGAGTCGTTCGATCGCATCCGGGTTGTCATGTTGCACGCCAGATCCCCCGCACTGGGGACATTTTTCCTGACTCTGTCCCATGATGGGGTAAATCATTCCGTTCACCGTTCGCTGACCCGTCTGCACAGAGACTGATATCACGCCCTTTCCTCCGCACTTGATACATTTGTGGCTGGCGCCCCCTTCAAGCGCCTTCGCCGCGGCGACAACATCCTGCGCCGATGTCGTCGCGGCGATTCTAACCCTGGGAACATTGAAAGCCGCGTCGCTGCCCGGCGCACGCTGATTGGCGAATTTTGTTAACGCGCCGGCGAAGGTAATCGCCTGCTGCTGCCGCATCGCCATCAGTTCCACGAGATGGGTCGCGCTCAATGAAAAATAGACGTTTTTGAGCTTCTCTCTGTCCCAGAACCAGGTATTTATTCCGACCACCGTCCCGCTTGCGTTAATAAGGGGGCCACCGGAATTCCCGTGATTGATTGTGCAGTCGGTCTGAATCCACTTCGATCGGGGTGCGTAATCTCTGAGCACTTCTTTCACGTCAAAAGGCACATCGGTAAACAATCGATTTGCAGTTACGATTCCTTTCGTGACGGTGAATCCGAATTTCGGAAAACCATACGCCCAGACGTCTTCTCCAACCGAAGGAAGCTTTTCCGCGATCGGCAGTGGCGTAAATGTTTTCCCTTCGGCATTCAAATGAATTAGGGCGAGATCCAACTCCGGAATCGCGGCCCATAGTTCAGCTTTGATTTCTTCCTTGCTGTCCGCAAATTTCGCCACAACTCCCGTCGCCCCTTGAACAACATGAAAATTCGTGACGGCAAAACCATCAGCGCTCACAATAAAGGTCGTCCCTGAACTGCATATCTGGCCCGAGTCGTCTTTTACGTCCAGTTCCAATACCGACTGTTTAACGTCGGGAGCGATCGCATGATCGGATGCCGCTACCGATAATTTCGTACCTTGGGCATTTGTCAGGCCGGTGTCGACGGACACATCCTTGGCATCCTTAAACTTCACATTTGCGAAAGTCGCGCCTGGGAATTCCAATCTCAGAAGAGCGTCGGCATCTGAAGTCAGCGCGATCCACTTCCCCTTGTCGGCCGGACGTTCTTTGCCGCTCACAAGAAGGATCGGCCGGGAACCTGTATTGTCGAACGCTAACGTTCCACCGGATTGGGGAATCGCGATGAGTTCTCCCCCGCTTCTAAGTTTGATTTCCTGAGCATCGGTTTCGACATTGAATTCGAAACGATGTTGCGCCATTGCTTCCTTGCTAAGGAACAATACGGTTGAGGTCTCCGGCCGTACGTTGATTACGATGGCTTCATCCGCCGTGATATGCCAGTCTGTGTTTTTAGTCTGATCGATCAATAGAGGCGTGTCAGCCTTCGCGTTGAACGCAAGACATAAAGCAAACAAGAAAACAAACCATTTTCGCAGCTCATTGCCCATAAAGCTCCCCGGTGAATTGGAACTCCGGGAGTTTATCGATTCGTTCGCGTCGTATCAAACTATTTCGGCTTCTTCACCGGCGGCAGATCAGGCGGCGGGTTGCCGCCTTTGAAGATTTCATTCACCGTCGTCACGAAAGTGTTCATTGAACTGGTGCTGACCTGTGACTGCTTGATGGTGCCGCGGACATGGATTCTTAAGGGTGAAGAAACGGAGAGCGTAGCTAGTTTATTACTGTTCGTCGCCCCCCATCCAGTGCAGACCCAATGGCAAGGACAATACCGACCGCCAACCTCCACCGGCCAAAAGATTGGAAACCCGCCCAATTTCACGCCACTCCGCCCCTATCATCACCCGGCGAAGCTCGGCCCACACCGACCCGCCCTGCTCTTTGAAATCCGAATAATCGAACCCAACTCCGATATGCGTTTCGGTCATTTACTTTTTTCGAATTTTGAATTTGTTTAAATTTTGGTGCTTGAGATTTGGTGCTTCAAATCCAATTCCCCAAAATTCCCCATCCGCCAAATATCGTCCCAACTGAGTGGGTCTAATTGAGACGATTCTGGGATTGCCTCTGAATTCGATTTGGCAAAGCAAACCCACCGATTGGCCTAACTCCCGGCCCGAAAAGAGGCTGTGGTTTTTGCAATATCCCTACGAGCCCTTCCCCTTCTTCGGCTTCTTCACTGGCGGCAGGTCCGGCGGTGGATTCCCGCCCTTAAAGATTTCATCCACCGTCGTCACGAATGTGTTCATCGAACTGGTGCTCACCTGCGGCTCCTGAATCGTGCCGCGAACGTGGATTCGCAACAGCTCGTTGCGAGCGCCCTGCAGCAGGTCGTTCACTACCGGAACCTTCAGCCAGCTGATGTCGCTCTGCGACGTGAACGAAAGCCCCACCCGGCCGGTGTCGAAATCGAGATGGCCATTGCCGGAAACCATCATCTCCTTGGCCCGCAACTCGATGCTCTCGAATGTCACGCGCATGCCGTCGATCGTGTATTTGCACGTCCCTTCGTTAAAGGGGCTGGTGATGGGAAGCGAAAGGCTGGTGACCTGGAGCAGGCCGAGGATGAGAGGCATTTTGTAAAGCTGTTCGCCGCTAAGCGCGACGTCTCCTCCGCCGCGGCGCGAGGTGGGGTCGTTGAGGTTGCCTTCCATCGACAGGCTCGCCGAAAGCGAGCCGTGGGCGTCGGGCATGATGTCGCCGGTCAGTGTTTTGACATCGGCGTTGTGCAAAACAAGCGCCATCGCATAACGGCTTGGGCCGTTGTCGGGATAAGTCCAGTCGATCTGCCCGGCCAGTTGCCCGCCCACCAGCTGCGCTTGGATCTTCGCCAGCTTCATCGCATCCTGCCCGGGCCGTTTGAGCAGTTCCGCCCGCACATTGGTCGCCGGACGCCCAGCAATCTCAACGGAGGGCACCTCAAAATCGCCAGAAAGATCGGTGAGAACACCCAGACGCGTAGAGCCGTTGAAGTTGGCCACGCCCGAAAGTTTGCTCAGCGGAACGCCCGGGTTCAGCGAAGCATCGTTCGCCGCCAGCTTCAGCGTGAAATCGGCGTCCGTAGTGGAAGCCGCTGTCGCCGGCGGCTGCGGCGATCCTGACCCCGAAGTATCAGCCTTTGCATCCACAGCGGGCGCTGTTGTGGGCGCAGCGTCAGTCCAGATTTTAAGGTGAGATAACTCAAAAGCGATCGTTCCCTGCATCTGAGAGTTTCGCAATACAGATTGCAACCCCGGAGGAACGCCCTTGAGCAAATCCTTGTCCACGAGCATCTTCGATCCGTTGATCTGCATGTCCCAGACACCGTTCGGATCAGTGGCGCCCGTGCCCGACAGATGAATTTCCGCGCTGCCGTGATGGCCGGCCACATTCTGAAGCTTCACCGTGCTCGGCGTAACCGTGATGACGCCGCTCAGCTCTTCAAGACGATACGGCGCCGCATGAGGCGTGATGGAAAGATGGCGAGGCGTCAAAGTCAGAACGAAATTCTGCCCAGCAGGTTGCGAGCTGGGCGCAACATCGACGGCACTGGCCACCGCGTCATTCGACGGCGCGCCCGAAAAGGTGATGCTCGCATCAACCGTTCCTTCCGGCGCCGCCTGCGTCCAACCCTTCTGGGCCATCTCCGGAATTAGATCGAACAGCGTCTGATCGAGCGCCAGATTCCTGGCCTCAGCCACAATCGACATCTGCGGCGGACTGCTAGGCCAGCTGACTTCGCCGTGGGCCGTAACATCCGCATCGCCGCGCGTCCCGTGAAGATCCACCAGCGTCAGCTTCTGCGGCGTAAGCTTCAAAGAACCGTTCACCGCCGTGATCGCATACGCATCATCGACCGGCCAGAGCGAACAATCATGCGGCGTGACATCAAACACAAACTCCATCGCCCGCTTGGCGTTATTGCTCACCGTGCCATTCAGATCGAACACGCCCTTCGCACCAAGGCGATCGAGCCACTTCGCCTGAACCGGCGGAATCGCAGCCATCAGATCGGAATCGAGTTGGACATTGCTCGCGATGACAGTCAACGCCGGATGCAGCACCGGCGCCGTGGAATCGCTCGCGGAATTAGAACTCCAATCCACCCGGCCCTTCACGATGA
>DATAPK010000075.1:0-5869 GCA_036265245.1 Tepidisphaeraceae bacterium
GCGCTGGGTTCCGTTATGGTCATCATGTGCATCATTAGTGTGACATTTGCCCTTAAAAACATCGGCGGAAATATTGTCTATGGCATTGGCGCGGCGATGGGAATGTACGGAGTTGTTTTGGTCGGCAAGGCGATGACACAAACTTCCGATGCCAATAACTGAATCGCCGTGCAGAATTAGGATTGTCTTCCACAGTCATGTTTACCGGCATCGTCGAAAAAACATCGAAGATCATCGGCGTCGCATCGACACCGATGTTTCGGCGCATCACGATCGCTCACAACTGGCCTGATGTGAAACCGGGGGAAAGCATTGCAATCAACGGGGTGTGTTTGACAGTCGCGGAGTTGACGCAAGACGAAATTGGCTTTGATGTCATCAAAGAGACACTCGAAAAGACCAATCTGGGATTGCTGACCAACGGCGATGACGTGAACGTCGAGCGGGCGATGCGCGTGGGCGATCGGATTGACGGCCATTTTGTGCAGGGACATGTCGATGGTGTCGCCAAGCTTGTTAAGCAGATCGGCGGTGAGACCGAATGGCGATTGACGGTGGAAGCGCCGTTGCATTTAGCAAAATATCTCGCGCCCAAGGGATCGATTTGCATCGACGGCGTAAGCCTGACGATCGCCGCGTTGAATGGAAATCGATTTGATGTCGCGCTGATTCCGACGACATTAAAGATGACCACTCTCGCCAGCCGAAATATTGGGTGGCCCTTCAATCTCGAAGCCGACATCATCAGCAAACAGATCGTCCATTTTCTCGAATCGCGTGGCGGCCATTCCTAAAAGCGAAGTCTTTCAGAGACAGACAAGAATGTCTGTCCCACCAATCTCAGGGGTATAAAAAAAGCAACTGAAAAATCCTGAATTTGTTCGATGTATTTTATAACCTGCACTGGCATGCGGATTGTCAGTTGCCATTTGGTTTTCGTGGTCTATTCTTGGATGTCGAAATGGATTATCGCCCAACCATCGCGATCACCATGGGAGACCCGGCAGGGATCGGGCCTGAGGTGATCGTCAAGGCGCTGGCTGATCCGGTGCTGCGGCATCGGGCAAAATACATCATCTACGGGATGAATGAGTTGCTCGCGTACGCGGCGGATCTGGCGGAGTTTGATGTCTTCTGGTGGCGGGATCAATTCAACGGCAGGCTTCGGTCTTATCCGCATGATGTGGTTGTCGTGGATTACGACCAATATTCGATGCTTGGCTCGGCCATCCGCAGCTCGAGCAAAATGGGCGGCGAAGCGTCAATGCGATTTTGCCAGGATGCGATTGACGCAGCGCAGAAAAAGATCGTCGATGCAGTGGTAACCGCGCCGATCGCAAAGGAAAGCTGGAAGCTCGCGGGGCATCATTATCCGGGGCATACCGAATTGTTCGCACAGAAAACCGGCAGCCGGCGCTATGCGATGATGTTTGCGGGTGGGCCGCTGAAGGTGGTGCTCGCGACGGTGCATCTGCCGTTGATGGGGTTGTGGAACAAGCTAAATATCGGCGCGGTGTTTCAGCCGATTGAATTGGTGAATGAAGCATTAATCAACTGGTTCGGAATTGAAAACCCGCGTATCGCGGTCGCCGGAGTGAATCCCCACGCCAGTGAAAACGGACAATTTGGTGACGAGGAAGAACGGATTATTTCGCCGGCGATTCTAATGGCGCGGGAGCAAGGGATTAACGTCACCGGCCCATATCCCGGCGATACGATTTTTCTTGCGGCGCGGGATGGGAAATATGATGCGGTGGTGGCGATGTATCACGATCAGGGGTTGATCCCGGTGAAGCTGCTGGCGTTTGATCGCGCGGTGAACATCACGCTGGGCTTGCCGATTATCCGCACGTCGCCGGACCATGGGACGGCGTTTGATATCGTCGGACGAAATCGCGCCAATCCTGGTTCCATGCGTGCTGCAATCGAGCTGGCCATCGATCTGGCTGTTAAGCGCTCCGTCAAACAGCACATCCCACAAAATCATACGAAGTAGTTATGTAAACGGATTTTCCTCGGCATCCCCGAGCGGGGGAATCTCGCTTGGATCGATGATCAGGGAAAAGTTGTGCATGATTTTTGAGTTTTCTTCCTTGGTCAGCGGCCTGAGGATGTGCGCGCCGACGACCACGAATTCAAACTTCCGGCATTGCACTGCCTGGCACAGAAGCGATAGCCCGTTCTCATCATGATGATTGAATTGGACAACAAAGAGCTGTCCGCGTGCGATGGCACGGGTGGTGACCAGCCCAATTCCAGTTGTTGAAATATCTCGTATCCAAACCGATTCCGGCGGATTCGGCCGCCCTCCTTCGCCAAGAAGGATGATCGTAATCTTGGCACGCATCCCCACCCGCGCGTGCTTGCGGCGGGTTTCAGATTTGCAGCCATCCGATCGGAGTGACTTCAAAATCTCTTGATACATCTGAGCAGAGAGGAGCATCCGACGCCCCCTTTCTATAAAAGCTTGCTCATCCTTATCATCGGAAAAGGCAACAATTTGAATAAATAAAATGGTGAATGATATTGGGGAGGCGCGGAAAATACCCTAACTGGACGGGTGCGAACCTACGTGTTAAAATTGTTGTATACAAAAAAGAGGATATCGATAAATGCTGAAAATCAGGAATGCGAATGACTGCAAGTACGATTTGGTTTCGCTTGGCGAGTGCATGATTCGCCTGTCGCCGCCGCAGTATGGACGCATTGAGTTTGCTCCAACGCTGGAAGTCTGGGTAGGCGGCGGGGAATACAATGTTTCCTATGCCCTTTCTCGGTTGGGCCTGCGGACGGGTTGGGTTGGCGGGCTGAATTCGTCGCCGATGGGAGCGCTCATTCGCAATCACGCGCGGTCGGTTGGCATGGATGTGAGCTATGTCGTCGAGCGGAAGTATGACGGCGTGGGCAAGAACGATCGCATCGGTTTGAACTTTACTGAAGTCGGCACCTCCAAGCGCGGCAGCGCCACGCTTTACGATCGCGGGCACACGGCGACGTCAGGCATGCAACCGGGCGATGTGAATTGGAAAAAACTATTTAACGAAGACGGAGTACGCTGGTTGCACACGGGTGGGATTTTTGCATCGCTCAGCGAGAGCACTCGAAAGGTCGCCGCCGAAGCAGTGAAGGCGGCTCACGAGGCCGGCACGATCGTCAGCTACGATCTCAACTTCCGCAGCAAGCTTTGGAAGAGCGAAGACGCCATCGCCACCACCAAGCCGCTTGTGCAGTACATCGATTGCCTCATCGGCAACGAAGAAGATTTCCAGAAAGTCCTCGGCTATCACGTTGAAGGCGTGGATATCGAAAAGGGCGAACTGGACACTACCGCTTTCAAGAACATGGTGAACAAGGTCGTCAAAGATTATTCCAATATCAAAGTCGTCGGCACCACTCTACGTGGCGTGAAGACCGCCCTGATCAACGATTGGTCGGCCATTCTCTGGCATGATGGGAAATTCTACGACGGTGTGCGTTTCGACGGCCTGGAGATCGAAGACCGAGTCGGCGGCGGGGATGGGTTTGCCAGTGGGTTTGCGTATGGGTTTTTGAGTGGCAAATCGCCGCAGGAATGCGTCGACCTCGGCGTCGCCCACGGTGCCCTGCTCATGAGCACGCGTGGCGACACCAGCCAGATCACGCTGGATGAACTCCTGCACACCGCCGGCGGCGGGAGTGCGAGGATTAAGCGGTAAGTGAGGGGTTCTTCGACTGACAGCGCAATTGCCCAGTGAAGGGGCGCCGTTCCGCTTTAAAGGGGAACAGTTGCGGGTTAAAGCGCAATCGCGACCGTTTAATAGGGACAGTGACCTCGTTAGCGAGGATCGGTTCCTCTTTAAGCCTAAATCGTTCCCCTTTAAAGCAGAATTGCGCCTCCTTAAAGCGGAACGGCTTCGCGTTAATGCGAGCGCGCTGGCGATCAATCGGTCAGGCATCGACTGACGGAGGAACGTTTGTAGATTCGGGCTGCATTCAGTGAAGATCAATCATCGCTTTCCTAGAACGCGACGCCCACGCTGTTCAGATTCTCACTTCTACGGGCCGATCAAATGCTACGCGGCATGATGTTTGGAAGGCACTAACCGCCCTTCGCAAGCGATCTGAACTCATCAGGAAAAAGCGATAACTCCGTTAATTGAGCAGTCGGGAAAACACTGAGCTCCGCTTGATAATATACGGTCAATGGTGACTCATTCTTGCCATTCATAGTATTTTTTGATATCCCGGCAGTTCGCACTGGGCTGGCCCACGCCCCATCGGTTGACACGCCGCCCGCAACGCAGATACTTTCCCCACTTCAAATGCCAGCAGCCATTACCCGAGCCAAGTCGTATCTCAAAGTTCGACAGCAATCCGTGCGCAAAGCGATGAAATCGCTGAAGCTGGATGCGATTCTCCTGACCACCGCCGCCGATCTGGGGTATCTGAGCGGATTCACCGGCGATGATTCGGTGGGCATTATCACTGAGAAGGACTTTGTCCTCGTCACCGACTTTCGCTACACCGAGCAGGCGGAGCTTGAGGCGGGGTGGCTGAAGGTGCGGATGCGCGAGGGGAAGATGTCGGAGGCGCTGGCCAAGGCGATTTTGGAGACCAAGGCCAACCGCCTGGGCTTTGAAGCCAACTTCACCAGTTTTGGGCAGATTCATTCGCTGGATAAGGCGGTCAAGGAAGCATTGACCGGAAAGAACGGCAAGGCGGCGAAGACGCCGGAACTGGTGCCGCTTGAAAATGTGATGACCAACATCCGCAAGGTGAAGGACGATCAGGAGATCGACCTGATCCGAAAATCCGTTGCCATTGCGGAAGAGGCGTTTGAGGCAATCCGCGACGAAATTAAGGTCGGCGAGACGGAGAATCACCTGGCCGGCTTGCTGCTGATGGAAATGCGATCGCGCGGGGCGTCCACCAGCAGTTTTGAGCCGATTGTCGGAGCGGGGCCAAACAGTTCATTGCCGCACTATCGGCCGGGCGATGTGATCGTGAAACGCGATGAGCCCCTGCTGTTTGACTGGGGTGCGATTCACAAGGGATATTGCAGCGACCTGACCCGCACGTTGATGCTGGGGCGGGTGCCTGCGAAGATGAAAGAGATTTACAAGATTGTGCTTGAGGCGCAGCTGGCAGCGATCGATTTTCTGCGGCCCGGCGTGACAACCAAGCAGGCGGATAAAGTGGCGCGCGATGTCATCGACAAAGCCGGGTTTGGCAAGCAATATGGCCATGGCCTGGGTCATGGCATCGGCCGGGAAATTCACGAATTGCCGTCGCTCAGCAAAACCGGGGTCGAAGAAGAGCTTCGGCCCGGCATGGTTATCACCGTCGAACCGGGGATCTATCTTCCGGGTGAAGGCGGCGTGAGGATCGAAGATGACGTGTTGATCACTCACAGTGGACACGAAGTTCTCAGCAGTCTGGACAAAAGTTTTGAAGGCTGCCATATCGATTGAAGTGCAAAAGAAAGGGCTCGCTTGGCGAAGAAGAAAGATAATCCCAAAAAGAAGGTATCGCGTTCGGGGAGCCCCATGGACATGGGGTTGCTCGAGGAAATTACGCGATTGATGACGGAAAACGATCTAAACACCATCGACGTGCGCGACGGAGATAAGCGCGTTATTTTGAAGCGCGGGAATCTGATGGTCGCAAGCGGCACGCCGATGATGGCTGCGGCCCCCGCTCATCAGGGCGCGGGGGCTGCTTCCAGCGGCGGAGCTGCGTCTGAGGCGGCCAATCCGGATGCAAACCTGATCGCGATTAAAAGCCCGATGGTGGGCACGTTCTATACCGCCGCGTCGCCGGACGCCAAGGCGTTTGTCTCCGTTGGCACGACGGTCGATGAGGAAACGGATGTTTGCATCATCGAGGCGAT
>DATAPK010000076.1:0-2773 GCA_036265245.1 Tepidisphaeraceae bacterium
CTCGCGGGGAGTTCGACGCTCAGTGCGCCAGCCGAATACTCGAACTTCAGCTCGCTCCCATCCCCCAGCAGTTTCACGCTGGCCGGCTTGCTCGCGATGCCTTTGAGCGTCAGCGTCTCGTCGCTCGTCGGGAGCATGTCCTGGTCGTACTTGCCCTCACCCTTGAATTTCGGGATCGCGAACAGATAACGCGCGGATTCGTGAGCGACCGCGGGAACTGAAGACGTTTCTCCGTTGGTCAATGGTCTCACCGCGTGCACCGATTCGCCGTTGTGCTTCATCCACTCGGCGACGATCGCCATGTTCTTGTAGATGTCCTCGCAAAACTCGCCGCTGGACATCGGGCCCACGCCAAGCAGGTAATTCACGCCCAGCGCGCGGCTCTGCGCCAGCTGCCCCAGCACAAATCCGTTCGAGCGGAACGGCTCGTTCGTGTGCGGCCAGGCGTTGGTCCATGTATTGCAAAATTCCGCCCAGCCGCTCACGGGTTTGCTCGCGGTGAGATTGCGCTCGAAGGTGACGTAATCGCCGTGGCCGTGCAGACGCGGGTTGATGATGATTCCGGGTTGAAGCTCGCGAATGCGCTCCTGCGAGATCACCGGATTGCCCCCCACCGACGGCTTGCCGTCGAACCAGAGCAGATCGATCTTCCCGTAGCGCGTGAGCAGCTCTTCGATCTGGCCGTTCACATGCGCCGCGTACTCCACCTGGTGCTTCTTGATTGCCTCTTCGCTATGTTCGCTCGTGCGCGGTTTCAGATCGGCATCGAGTGAGGGCAGCCACGGATTATTTTTGTACGCCCCGTGATACAGGAATGTGAAGTAGTCGCGATCGAAATGCCAATCCGGCGGGGAATAGTAAATGCCGACCTTCAACCCATTGCGGCGGCACGCTTCGACATAATCCTTGATCAGGTCGCGTCCGCCCATAAAGTTGGACGTGTTGAAATCGCCGGTCTTGCTGGGCCAGAGCGCAAACCCTTCATGATGCCGCGCGGTGAGCACGGCATAAGTGAACCCCGCCTCCTTCGCTGCCTGGAGCCACTTGTCCGGATCGTATTTCTGCGGGTTGAAATCCTTGGCCATCTCCCAGTACTGGTTGGGCGTGATGCTGTTGGGTTTGCCGTTGAGGTTCCAATCGCCTTCGCGAACGATGCGCTCGCGCTCGGCGGGGTCGTCGATTTTTTTGGCGGCGAGCGCCCGGCCCGGGATCATCGGCCACGAGATGTTCATCGCCTTCACGGACGAGACACCCCAGTGGATGAACAGCCCAAACCCCGCATCCGGGTACCACTGCGCATCGGGGTTCAGCGTGTGCGTGGCCGCCTCTTCCTTGCCCGCGCCGATCATGTCGTGCTCGGCCTTGGCGGTTGAGTCTAGTTTTGGGGCGTTTTCTTTTGGCGCGGCGAGGGCGAATGGACATGCGACAATCGCCAGCAATGCCAGGGTGATCAACCGCTTCATGCAGCTTCCTCCAAGCTTGGGGAGGCTGTTTAACATAGGTTTGGGGCATCGTCCACAGTCAGCACGCCGCTGTCATCCGAACCGCGCCTAATCCTTCAGTCTGGACAATCACAGGCTGAACGCGAAAATCCAAGACATGTCGCCATCAAAATTACAATCCCATTCAGATTAATGGTTTATATCGCTCATTTTTCTCCGAAATTAGGCGAGACTTTTTGACCCATTTCCTTATAATCCGTGACGTAGAAAGCCACAGGAGATCTCCCCAATGATGCTGCCCTTGAAACTGATTGCCGGCGCTTTGGCCTGCCTGATGAGCGCACCGATTGCGATGTCGTTTGCCGCTGAGGAAAAGCCGGCGCAGAACTTCGGCGACCGCATACTCACGCCACCTGCGCCCCCGACGCCGCGCATCAATGGGCCGCGAATCTACGGACAGCGCCCGGGTCATCCGTTTCTCTACAACGTGCCGGTGACGGGCGATCGGCCGATGAATTTCTCCGCCGACGGATTGCCGCCGGGATTGAAGATCGACGCGAAGACCGGTCGCATCAGCGGTGTCGTCGCAAGCGCCGGCGAGTTCAAAGTCACACTCCACGCGAAAAACGACAAGGGCGATGACGCCAAGCCGTTCAAGATCGTCATCGGTGACCAGATCGCGCTCACCCCGCCAATGGGATGGAACAGTTGGAACTGCTGGGGCAGCCAGGTCTCGCAGGAAAAAGTGCTGCAAAGCGCAAAAGGCTTCGTCGATTCAGGGCTGGTCAATCACGGCTGGCAATACATCAACATCGACGACGCCTGGCAAGGCAAGCGCGGCGGCGAGTTCAACGCGATCCAAGCGAACGAAAAATTCCCGGACATGAAAGGCCTGTGCGATCAGATTCACGACATGGGCCTCAAAGCCGGAATTTATTCGACACCCTGGGTCACGTCGTACGCAACGCACATCGGCGGAAGCGCCGAGAATCCGGAAGGCACCTGGGAAAAGCCGACCATCCAGAAAAAGGGCAACGTCAACAAGAAGGTCCTGCCGTGGGCGATCGGCAAGTATCACTTCGCCACGAACGACGCCAAGCAATGGGCCGCGTGGGGGATCGATTATCTGAAATACGACTGGAACCCCAACGAATTGCCGGAAACCAAGGAGATGTACGACGCCCTGAACGCCGCCGGGCGCGACGTGATCCTCAGCCTCTCCAACAGCACCCCCTTCGCCAACATCAGCGAGCTTTCCAAGTACGCCAACTGCTGGCGCACCAGCGGCGACATTCGCGACAACTGGGATTCGATGAACAAGAAAGGCTTCG
>DATAPK010000077.1:0-11397 GCA_036265245.1 Tepidisphaeraceae bacterium
ATGCTTCACACCATCTCCTTGAAAAAACATCCCCACCCAGCCAATGCGATGAAACCTTGGCAATAGTGTCAAGAATTTTGTCCCCCTCATTTAAATGGTAAAAAACCAGGAAAATTAATCCTCAGCAGCACGCTTACAGAGCTTTATCCGGGATAATCCGATGGCGGCCTTAATCACTTTCAAAGAAGCTTTGCCGCATCGATAAGGAGCGATTCAATAATGGATATCTCTGCCAAGGAAGCCCGACGCATCAAAGTCCGCCACAAAACCATCTACACCTATCAAGGCCAGGTCCAAGCCAGCAAGCATTCCCTCCACCTCCGTCCCATCGACGACTGGCGCCAACGCGTCGTCTCTTACGAGCTCAAAATCAATCCCTCCGTTCCCGTCATCGAATTCGAGGATGTCTTCGGCAACTGGGCCCAGCGATTCGAATTGAAAAATCCATATCAACAACTTGAGATCGAAGCCACCTCCACCGTCGATCTGCTCGACGTCGATCCCTTCGACTTCGCCAACCACGCCATCCATCCGCAGTTCCCGCTCGTCTGGATGCCCTGGGAGCGCACCATGCTCGCCCCATACCTCGCCCCGCGCGAGCTCCCCGACACGCAAATCCAGGAACTCTTCGACTACGCCATGAGCTTTGTCTCTCGCAACAATGGCGATCTCATGGAAACCCTCTTCGACATCAACCTCACGCTCTTCCACGAATATCGCTACTCCCCCGGCAGCACGACGCTCTTCACCACGCCGTACGATGTCTTCGTCTCAAAGCAGGGCGTCTGCCAGGATTTCTCCAATCTCTTCATCAACCTCGCCCGCCTGCTCGGCATCCCCGCCCGTTACGTCTGCGGCTACATCCACACCGGCAACTCCGGCACCGCCCGCGCCGGCAGCGACGCCACCCACGCCTGGGTGCAGCTTTACATCCCCCACATTGGCTGGAAAGGCTTCGACCCCACCAACGGCGTCCTTCCCACCACCAACCACATCCGTACCGGCTACGGCCGCCACTTCCGCGACGTCGCCCCCACCTCCGGCACCATCCTAGGCCTTAACCATGGCAACGAAACCCTAACCATCGACATCGAAGTCACCGACCTCAACACGCAAATTACCTCCAGCGCTCCTCCCCCGAACCAATCCCCCGAAGCCCTCACCGTCACCACAAAAACCTAAACCCCCTCCACGTGTGGCCGCAGTGCATGCACCGCGATTGCCCCAACCCACAAAATAATCTCCATCGCTCAAAATCATTCTTTCAACGTTGGATGTGGGATGTTCTGAATTGGAACATGGAAGAGCATCCAACTCTTCTTCAGAGAAGATAACACCAATACTGCCCTGCAAACCCATTCGCGAACAACTATCAGGATGTAGTCTTATGCGCAATTTAGGAAATCGGAGAATCAACTTCTGGCGTGTCGGTTGCAGCGGGTAGAGCGGGTGGATTGTCGGCTGGCGTTGGTATGGGCAATTGAGCGCTTAGCGTTATGCTCGCCGATTACACCGCGAGGATCATTCCATAGACATAAAAGCGATTCACCCCAACTGCCCAACCGTATTCTCATTCTGCAAAAACTGATCCGTCGGCAGCATGGTGATGCAATCCCACGGGCAAACCTGATGGCAAAGCGTGCAGCCGATGCAGCGGGGGAGGTCGATTGTGCAGACTTGAAAGGACGCCTCGTGGCGTGGCCCCGGCACGGTGCTGATACAATCGACGGGACAAACGCACAGGCAGGCTTCGCAGCCCGTGCACATATCTTCGTCAAGCAACGCCAATACTTTTGGAAGCTTTTTCTTGGCCATTCGGTTAACCCATTTTAGGCAGGTTATCCCCCATAGCAAGACTATCGGCCATCTGCGGGCGATCTCCCTCCCCCGAAAGCCCCCGTCCCGGCCAGGGGATCGCCGTCCCGCACTCGGGGCAGCGGTCGCTTTTCAGGTGATAAAGCAGATATCCGCACGTTTCGCACCGCGGCTCATCCACCTTGATCGAAAACCTCAGCCCGCATTCATAGCAGGCGCTCTCGCCTAATGCCACGGTTTGCTTTTTCTGACAGCCGGGGCAGACGACATCCATCGTGGTGATGTCCGCCGGCGCGACCATCTCGCGTTTTGTCTTCTTGTTGATGCGAGTGATGATTGCCATCGCCACCGCGCCGCAGCCGGTGCAGATTCCGCCGGCCGCTCCGAGGCGGGAGATCATTTCGTCGTGATCGTCAAACGTCACCTGGATCCCGACCACAATGGCGGTGCCGATGAACGCCAGAAGGGTGGCGGATCGAAGGTATCGGGCGCCGCCTGTTAATTCCGCGCGGTAAATCACGTTAGCGAACGCGATGATCGTCGCCAGGATGCTGCTCCAGGTGGCGATATGGAGAAAGAGCTTCGAATCGCTATGAGAGAATATTCCGCCGATGACGAGTATCGCGCCTAGTAAAGCGCAGCCCACGCCGATCCACTGCACGCGCGGCTGATTGGATGTCAGGATGCCGACTAGACAGGCGATGATGGCAAACGAATAGATTTCCGCGCAGAACGCAGCGCCAATCAGATCACCATGGCGCCAGACGCGTCCTGGCAGCCAGACGCCGAACATCATGGTGATGAAAGCTCCAGCCAGCAGCACCAATCCAACCCTGGCGGCGAACCGTGCCGTTGGATGAGTCAGCATGCGCAGCAACGCCATCACCGGAATCCCGACGGCGGTGAGATAGAGCATCGTCATGCCGGTGGCTTCGCTGGCATCTCTCGATATCAGCGATTCAGGCACATTCCAGATGAGCAGCAGGCAGAGGAGATATTCGATCAGAACCAAGGTGACGCCGGCGAGAGAAGCCAGTTGCATCTCGGCTTTTTCGATGAATCGCGTGACCGAAAAGAGCAGCGCGCAAGTGGCCCCAGTTGCAAAGGTGGTGCCCACCAGTCGCCAAACGACATCGCGGCCAGGCACGAGCACGCCCAGCACACCCGCCCCCGCCGCCAGCGCCAGCGATGCAAGCATCACCCGCAATAAAACCCGCCGAACCGAAATGGCCTGCTGCGCGTTCATCCATCACCTGAAAAAGACCAACGACAGGATCACAAACAACGGTACAAGGATGCCGATACTGTACAGCAGATATTCAAAAAAGCCCGGCATTTTGATGCCCGCTTTCTCGGCGATGTGCTTGATCAGAAAGTTCGGCGCGTTGCCGATATACGTCATCGCCCCCATAAAAACCGAGCCGCCAGAAAGTGCGATCAGCAGCTTTGTCGAAACCACTTCACCATTCGGCAAAACAAGAACCGTGCCGGATGTCGGCCCGATCATGGCCGTCGAATGTTTCGCCAATTCAAAAAAAACAACATACGTTGGCGCATTGTCCAGCACGCTGGAAAGTCCGCCCGCTGTCCAGAAATATTGCCATGGGCGATCAATCGAAAAGGCCGAATTGTTCAGCCATTCAATCATCGCCGACATGGCGATGAAGATGCCGAGGAACAACGAAGCCACTTCCGCGAACGCGTGGAAACTGAATTGCTGCGCTTTGCGAATCTCTTTATCAGTAGTGACGTATGCCATGATCGTCACAATCAGCAGGATTGATTCCCTGAAAAAAGGCATCGGCCTCCAATTGGTCCCGAGCCATGCGCCGCCTGGAATCACCGTCGCGACCACAAAGATTGCGATGACAAGAAAGAAAAGATTGTGCATCCCATGAAAGGTGATGGGCACGATCGCTTTCTCTTCACGGTCGATGTCTTTTTTCGTTTCTCTCGAATATTCGAGGGCGTCCCAGATGAAATAGATGACCAGTAAGACCAGCACCATTGGCAAAGTGACCTGCCAAAGGTTGAATAGTGTCCACCCAAACGGCACGCCGCGCAGATAACCCAGAAAGAGCGGCGGCCCGACGGGTGTGAGCGAACCGGCGATATTGCTGACGATAAAAATGAAAAAGATGAACGTGTGCTTGGTGCGATGCCGTTCGGAATTGATCTGAAGCATAGGCCGGATCAATAGAATGCTCGCGCCGATCGTGCCGATGACATTCGCCAGAATCGCGCCCAGCGCGAGAAGGGCGGTGTTGGTCAACGGGTGGGCGGGGATATCGCCGGCAACTCGAATCCCGCCGGCGATGGTGTAAAGCGCGAGCAACAGGACAACGAACGGGATGTAATCATCCAGCAACGACGTGCCAAGCACGTGCCTCAGCGTCGGCCAGCCCGATGAAATCACGTGGCCATGATCGATATAGCCCGTCGATCGAAAAAAATAATATGCCAAGGTAATCAGCGAAAACGCAATACTCACCAGCAGCTTATTTGTCGGCGGCTCCCACCAGGCCGCGAGTTTGCGCGGGCCAAGCGGCAGCATCGCTATCACAAGCAACAGCACCGCGAAGGGAAGTCCGGCAAGTGGGGATGGCATGGTGGATTATCTTGGTGGCAACTTATCCGCCCGCATCATGCTTGGCCAGTTGCAACCCTCGATTCCGTCGAAGATGATCCCCAAATAATTTCACATGCGGAGATTCATGTCGATCATCTCGAAATCCCTTCAGCGAATTGTTCTTGTCGGCGCGGTGGCCTCGGCACTTTCGATTTCTCAACCAGCCCTTGCGGATGCGCCGGCGGCCACCTTACACGTGCAGGCCGACAAACCCGGCGCGGCGATCAGTCCCATTCTTGACGGCGTGTTTTTTGAAGACATCAACTTCGCTGCCGACGGCGGCCTCTATCCCGAGCGAATCAAAAATCGTTCGTTTGAATTCACTGATCCCTTGATGGCCTGGCGGAAAACCGAACGCGGCGGCGCGGTGGGGGGCCTGGGTATCAGCGACGCTTCGCCACTCAATGCCAACAATCCACATTACCTCCACATCACGGTCGAATCCCCCGGCGAAGGTTTCGGCCTGACCAACGAAGGCTATCGCGGCATGGGCGTCACGAAGGGCGCGAAATTCACGTTCTCTGTCTACGCCCGCAGTGATTCACCTGAAAACCAGAAACTCGCCATCGAATTGATCGATCCACGCAACCAGAAAATCGGTTATGCCGAGCTCACCGGATTCACCAAAGAGTGGAAAACGCTTTCCTGCGAAATCGAATCGTCCGCCACCGAACCTCGCGCCTGTCTGACGATCCTCGACAAATCGCCCGGCTCACTCGATCTGGATATGGTCTCACTATATCCGCAGGAAACATTCCACAATCGCGCCAACGGCCTTCGCCCCGACCTCGCCCAGCTCGTCGCCGATCTCAAGCCCGGCTTCATGCGGTTCCCCGGCGGCTGCATCGTCGAAGGCCGCGAGTTAAGCAATCGGTATCAATGGAAAACCACCATTGGCGATGTCTCCGAACGCCGGACGATCATGAATCGCTGGAACACCGAATTCATGAACCGCGCCACGCCCGATTATTTTGAATCCTTCGGCCTCGGCTTTTTCGAATATTTCCAATTCTGCGAAGACATCGGCGCCAAGCCCCTGCCGATCCTCAATTGCGGCATGGCCTGCCAGTTCAATTCCGGCGAGCTTTGCCCGGTCGATCAGCTCGACCAATACATTCAGGATGCCCTCGACTTAATCGAATTTGCCAACGGCCCGGCGACCAGCACCTGGGGCGCCAAGCGCGCCGCGATGGGACATCCGGCGCCATTCAACCTCACCATGTTCGGCGTCGGCAACGAGCAGTGGGGCCCGCAATATTTCGAGCGATACATTCCTTTCGCCAAGGCGATCAAATCAAAATATCCCGATATCCAACTGGTCTCCGGCGCCGGCCCTGATCCGGATGGAAAGAATTTTGATTTTGCGTGGAACCAGCTCCGCGCTCTTCACGCCGACCTGGTGGACGAGCACTTCTATCGGCCGCCGGAATGGTTTCTGTCGCAGGTGAATCGATACGACAATTATGATCGCACCGGCCCAAAGGTTTTCGCCGGTGAATTCGCCGCCCACACCAAACGCCAGCGAAATAACTGGGAAGCCGCCCTCGCTGAAGCCGCCCTTCGCACGGGCCTCGAACGCAACGGCGACATCGTAAAAATGTCGTCCTACGCGCCTCTCTTCGCCCACACCGAGGCTTGGCAGTGGGGCGTTAATCTCATTTGGTTCGATAATCTCCGCAGCTTCGGCACGCCCAGTTATTATGTTCAGAAACTCTTCGCCAATAATCTCGGGACGAACGTATTGCCGGCGACATTCGATGGCGCGAAAGATGGCTTGTTCGTCGTCGCATCGAATCAATCATCAACCGGCGACATCATTCTCAAAATCGTCAACACCAACGCCGCAGCGACAAGCTTGCACGTCAATCTGGCCGGAGCAAAACTCTCGAGTAGCACGGCAAATCTGGATGTGATCGCTTCAGATGACTTGGCGGTTGAAAATAGTTTGGATGAGCCGATGAAGCTTTCCCCGAAACGCTCGCAAATGGCAGTCGCATCACCAGATTTTGATTATGGATGTCCCGCGCGGTCGTTAAGTGTGATTCGACTTCACACGCATTAAAATAAAACGGCGGAATTATTTGACGACAGGCAGCGACATTCCCTTTTCCTTCTGAATCTTCTCCCAGCCGCTGCCAAGTTCACCCAGCGGATCGGGCGGCAGGATGTCTACTTTCTTTTCGCCGAGCTTCGCTTCGCCGCGCTCGATTTTCGCCTGAAAATTCCGGCATTCCTTGAGAAGCGTCTCGAGGATTTGATCCTCGGGAACGTTGGCGACCTTTTCACCCTGGACGTAAATGATGCCTTTCCGATCGCCGGCAAAAATCGCGATATCCGCGCCTTCGCATTCGCCAGGGCCGTTCACCACGCAACCCATCACCGCAACCTTGATCGGCAGCGTGATCTCTTTCGCCAACTGCTTACGAACATCCTGCACCAACTTAAAGAGATCAACCTGAATGCGCCCGCAACTCGGGCAGGCGATCAGTTCCGCGCCGATGCGCTGACGCAGGCCAAGGATGTAAAGCAACTCCAGCCCATCCTGAACCTCGTAAACCGGATCGTTCGCATAGCTGATGCGGATCGTATCGCCCACGCCGCTCGCCAGCAGATGCCCGAGCGGAACCACGCTGCGAATCGTCCCCGTTTCCTTCGGCCCAGCGTGTGTCACGCCAAGATGCAGCGGATAATCGAACCGCTTGCTGATCTCCGCGTAAGCATCGATCACCAAAAGCGGATCGATCGATTTGGCGCTGATGACGATGTCGTGAAAATCCTCTTCGCGGAAAATGTCGAGATACTCTTCCAGTTTGGTGATCATGATCGCCAGGAAGTGGCCGTGCTTATTATCCGAAAAAACGCCGCCGAGTTCCTTCAGGCGTTTTTGTTTGTCCTTCCGCTCGACGATCGATCCTTCGTTCACGCCAATACGAATCGGCAGCTTCTTCGCTTTGCACGCCTGGATGACATCTTTCACCTGTGCGCGATCGTTGATGTTTCCCGGATTGAGTCGAATCTTATGAACGCCAGCTTCGATGGCTTCCAGCGCCCGCTGAAAGTGAAAGTGAACATCCGCGACGATCGGCACCGTCACCTGCGGCAGAATCTCTTTGAGCGCCGCCGTGTCTTTCTTCTCCGGCACCGCCACGCGCACCAAATCCGCCCCCGCCGCCGCCAGCTTTTGAATCTCGGCCACGCATTTGTCGATCTCGTACGTATATCCCGCCGTCATCGACTGCACGGATACCGGCGCATCGCCGCCAATGCCGACGAACCCGACGCGATTATCGCCAACCATCACCTTGCGCGTTTTCCTGCGAACGATCATTCAAACTCCATCTTTTCAATCTACCAGACAATTAAATGCAAATCGATGATTCAACAATGCCTGATCGACTTCACGCCGCCCGACGCGACGCGATGGTTTTACCAATTTCGCGTGTGGGTACGCCCAAAACCAGCAGGGCCCGGCAAATCAAGTCGAGGCTCACATCCGCCGCTCCTCGCTCAAGCATGGCGACACGAGGCTGGCTTGAACGCAACAGCTTGGCCAGTGTCTTCTGCGTGATCATTTTGCTCTTGCGCACGTCACGCAGTTTCTTGATCAGTGATATTTTCAAATCAATCAGAGCCATCTCTTCGTCCGAAAGATTCAAAAACGCCTTTGCATCCGTCACACGATATCCCAGTCGCTGAAGCTTTTGCTTTTTTTGAGGAGTCATGAACTTCTCCGGTCAATGTCGTATTGCCTGAGTCGTTTTCGGCTTCTGGCAATGGCCTCGATGGGCGTTTGCTGTGATTTCTTGGCAAAAACATTCGCAATCACAATCGCGTCGTCATCTATGCGATAGATGATACGCCAAGACAATCGTGTTCCAGAGTCACGAATGCGCAACTCATGGCAACCACTTCCAATTGCAGGCATCGGCCGCGATTCAGGGAGCGACAACATCTCGCCCTGCTGAAGCATCCGGAGCAGAAAGCCCGCCTTCCTCCTGGCATCAATCGACAGCGGAGGACTCTTGATCTCTCCGTGCAAAATAACCAGCGGCTTATCTGCCTGCTCCGGCATAGTATATCGGATTCGATATCAAGACAAGTTAATCCAAAAACCAAGTCCTCAAAGACAGACCTGCTACTTCATCTCATCAAACCCGCCCACCACCGGCATCTTCCCGATGATCGGCGAAGCATAATCGATAAACGCTTGCGTAATATTATTGCCGTTTTCGATGTAGCTCGCGTCCATGTGCTTGGTTTCGCGAGCCACCGTCTTCAATGGCGTCAGGAACGTCTCAATCTCATACTTCCCGCCCGCCTTGCGCCGCATCGCCACAGACCCCTCGGCGTTCGCTTCATCCGTCGAATATTTAACCGCCATCTGCCCAACCAGCCTCGCCTCTTTCGCATCCACTTCGCTGACCGCCAGGCCCGGAAAGCTCCGTTGAAGATATCCAAACGTATCCGAACGCACCCGTTTAATGCCCAGCTTGGATTTGGCGAGGTTCGCGAAGAAATCGCCAATGCCGCTGCCGGCAAGTTGCAGATTTCCATGGGCGTCGCGTTCCACGTTCTCATTCATCTTCTCCGCCCACGCTTTTCCGTCGGGCCCGCTCACGCCCTCCGACATGGAAATCAGGCATCGCCCGTGCTTTTTATAAACCGCATCGACATCCGCGAGGAATTTCTCCTCCGTGAGCGGCGCTTCCGGCACATAAATCAAATGAGGCCCATCTTCCGGGTGCCGTCGCGCCAGCACCGATGCCGCCGTCAAAAATCCCGCGTGCCGACCCATGATGATGTTCACCTTCAATCCCGGCAGCGAAGCGCTGTCGAAATTATCCCCCATCACCGCCGCCGCCACGAATCGGCCCGCCGACCCAAAGCCAGGCGTGTGATCGTGAACCCGAAGATCGTTGTCGATCGTCTTGGGAATGTGAAACACCTTCAGATCGTAATTCGCCTGCTGCGAAAGCTCGTAAACAATCCTCGCGGTGTCGGCCGAATCGTTCCCACCAACATAAAAGAAAAATCGCACATTATTCTTCTGAAAAACCCGGAAGATTTTTTCGCAATACGCCGGGTCGGGCTTATCTCGCGTGCTGCCCAGCGCCGCGGCCGGGGTGCCAGCGATGCGTTCCAGCAGATCGTCACTCACTTCTTTGAGCGAGATAAATTTCTCGTCGATGACCCCGCGCACGCCATGCCGCGCGCCCAGCAGCTTGTCGATATGGCCGGATCGTTTCACTTCCTGCACCACGCCCACGAGCGATTGATTGATGACCGAAGTCGGGCCGCCCGATTGTCCGATGACGGCGTTTCCCTTTGTGCTTGACATTGTTTTTATCCTTCTAAAAAAACGAGTTGGGATAATAAGGCGAACCCCACAACGCACAAGTCACAACTCACCAGCCAGCTTCAAAAACCCCGAAAAATAACGGTTTTCAACTAGAATTTGGTGAGTTGTGACGGTGCAAATGGCGAGTTCCTGCGAGTGCCGACACGTCCGATAACATTTTTCCTCATCTTCTACGCCGCTCCATTCCGATGTATTTCATACCTTTACTACGGGAGGTTCGCATGGCTCGGGGATTGAAGGATTTGGACATGACTCTGGGGCACAAACTTTTGCTGGAGACGCTTGCAGGGCACATGGCCTTGCTGGAAAGCGCTCATCCGCGCAAGGCAAAAACCGCCGCGGCTCGCAAGGCCAAGCAATGCGTGATGTCGCGCCTGCGCGACTGCAACTCGCGCACCAGAATGGCCGCGTAAGGATTACAAAGCCCGGCCATTCATGGCCGGGGCCGCGCTGGCGCAAAAAAGAAGCCCAGTCTTTCGAACAACTGGGCTTTCTGTATGAATCGCTCCCGGGTCATCAGGGCCGGGCGCCCAAATAGGTTTCACGCCAGCGTATCAGTTCGGTCGGCGGGATGGTTTTCACATCCCTGTTATCCCGGCCACCGGATCTGACGTGCGTCCCAGCAAGCTTCACCGACGCGTCTGCCAAGACAAGCGGTATTATCTTTCTCGCCCGCTACCGATTCAACTCAATTCGCCGAAATGAACAAATAAATTTTTGGCGGGAATCTGATCATTTTTCAGATTGACAGTTCCAAGCCCACTTCGTCATCGAAAGCGCGCCATCAGGCGTGAGTTGATACATCGCCCCCCACGGCAGCGGGCAATAATTGGGGCCATGTCCCACCGGCAATCCGCGGGCGACGGGAATTTTTAATCGCTCGCCAACGGTTCCGAAAATTTCTTTGAGCGCGGCGTCGGTTGAAAACGTTTCGCGAATTGGAATCTGCTCCCGTTTGTCAGTGTCGCTCAGCAGGTGTCGTGGATCTTCACCTGGATCGAGAGGCTTAAAACACAAGTTGCTTTCATCGTCGCAGCGAGTGAAGTCGCCAAGGATGATCGCGCGCACGCCATCGAGCCCGCCGGATTGAACAATCTGAGTGAGCATGCGATCCAGACGGTAGGGGCGCTCATCCACATCTTCAAAAAAGAGCATCTTCCCAGAAACATTTGGCGCGTAAGGAGTGCCAGCCAGAGTCTGCCAAAGCGAAAGATTCCCCCCGATCAACTCGGCAGAGATGGCTTGCGAAGGCGGGGCAGTAATAAATTCCAGCGAAGTATTTTCCCAGCGAAATCGCGTCAATTCGCCTTTGATGCACGCAAGCGTGGCATCGCGATCTTCATCCTTGAGCCGCGCAAAACTCATCCCCGCCGGCATCGCCGAATGCACCGTCGCCCAATCCCAACGCCGGCGAACAAATTCATGCAGAACAGTGACATCACTAAAGCCCGCGAGCAGCTTGCGGCGTTTAGGCTTTCCTCGCTCGCGCGTCAACTGATCGAGCAGTGGCAAAATCTTCCCCGCCCCATATCCACCCCGCGCCGCCCACAAAACGTCGATTTGGTCCTCGCAGGCCATCTCATAAAACGCCTCG
>DATAPK010000078.1:0-5026 GCA_036265245.1 Tepidisphaeraceae bacterium
CAGCCTGACTACGGATGGGCAGGGTCATGTGATGGCGCTGGCTTATGCGGACAATGCCGTGCTGGGCCGAACGATTTTTGGCGGGCAGTCCGTGAATGCAAGCAATCTGCTGATCGCGTACACCTATGCCGGCGATGCGAATCTGGACGGCGCGGTCAACTTGTTGGATCTCAACGCCGTCGCGACCAACTTCGGATCAGGCGGCGGAAAAGTTTGGACACAAGGCGACGCGAACTATGACGGCGTCGTCAATATCAACGACTTCAATCTGCTGGCGGGAAATTTTGGGGCGTCGCTCGGTGCAACACCAGGGCCATTGGGGGCGCTCGTGCCTGAGCCGGCGGCCATTTCGCTTGTTTGCTGCTCGATCGCTATGATCGCACGCCGCAGACGACAATTCTGAATCGAAATCAAAGGGGGTGTTCGGGCCGGAGGAACATCATGTCGGAAAAGAAAGCGGGAAAACGGAATAACGCCGCGCGCACCGCGGCACGATTGAGCGTGATTGTTGCGAGCGCCTGGCTTGCCGCGCCGCGCGCCGTCAGCGCCGCCACGTTTACCTGGATCGGCTCGTCCGGTTCATGGGGTGACAGCGCGCAATGGACGGGGAGTACGTCGGCTGTTCCACCCAACAGCAACACCGCCGAGTCGTTCCTCGGCAACAACGGCACGGTTTCTTTATCCGGCGGAACGTTTATCGCCGCGGCGCTGCATGTCGGATATGTCGGCGGGGCAAATGCGGGCACGGGCAAGCTTGTTGTGGATAGTGGAACGCTGACGCTCGCGCAAAACATCACGGTTGGTGAAGGGAATGCGGGCACGATCATCATCAACGGCGGCCAACTGGCGACCTCCACTTCCAAAAACTTCTGGCTGGGCGGCGGCACGCTGGGAACTTCGACGGCTTATCTGGAAGTGGACAGCGGCACGCTTCAGCTCAACAATAAAGCGGGCATCCTGCCTTGGACGACCAGCCCCGGCGTGAGCACGATCAACATGTCCGGCGGAATCATCGATTTCGTCGTTAACGACAACGCCGACACCATTCTCGCCAGCGATTTCAATTTCAGCGGCGGCGCGATCACGAATATTTCTGCAGCCACCATCAATGAACTATCGGGCAACGGTTCGATCACGCTTCGTAACAACAACGCCAACGCCGGCGTGACGGTTAATCAGGCGATCGATACGAGTTTTGACGGACTGATAATAACAGCGGGCACCGGATCATTGAGCGGTGCCGGCAAATTCACCAAGAGCGGCGCGGGATCATTGACGCTTGGCGCGGATACGCTGATCTCCGCCAAAACGCAGATGTTATTTAGCGGGGGAACCGTCCGGCTTGGACGCAGCGAGACTTTCTCAACCGGAACCATGGCGTTCACCGGCGGGACGCTCGATCTCAATGGGTTCACCCAGACCGTTTCAGTTCTCCAAGGCAACGGCACGATCAATTTAGGCAGCGGTGGACAATTGAATGTGACTCCGGGCACAGGCCTGACCACTGTATATGACGGGCTCATTACCGGCAGCGGAACGTTTTCCAAATCCAGCGGCGGCGTTTTGGCCTTGACCGGCAATCAAACCTTTACCGGCGCGACCAACATCACCAACGGCACATTGTCGCTTAGCAACAGCGGCACGAATAGTTTGAGCGGCAGTTCGACGATCACGATCAACACCAGCGGAAATCTCAACGTGACCGGCATCGCTGGCGGATTCACGCTTTCGCCGGGGCAGACGCTTTCGCTCAATGGGCACGTTTTTGGCAACACCTCCGTTCCATCCGGCACGACGCTGAAAAGCTCTGGAACGTCGGCGACATTTAGTGGATCGCTGACAGTGGGTGGAACCATCGCGGCCAATGGCAGCGTCGGCACGCTCACCGCGGGCAGCCTTTCGCTGAGCAACGCCAGCGTCAACGTCGAATTGGATGCAACCGGCGCGGATAAGATTGTTGTGAGCACTCCGGACGGGCTAAGCTTGAGCGGAACTTCGACGATCGCGTTGACCAATCTCGGCGGCCTGAACGCCGGCACTTATACGATCATCGATTACAGCGGCACGCCGCTGGCCGATCTGGGACATCTTTCACTGGCTAGTTCGACGCTTGGCAACTTCAACGTCGCGCTTCATTACAACTCGCTCGATCCGACTTCGATCGACCTGAGCGTGATCTCCAACATCACCAACGCCACTTGGAATTTCAACGGCGACGGCACGATCTCGGACGCCACGAAATGGGACGGCGGCGTGCCCAATGGGATCGACAACATCGCCAATTTCGGCACGCATGGCGGCAGCATCACGGCGTCGCCGGTGACGGTCACGCTCGATCAAAATACAACGCTTGGCGTGATTAACTTTGATCATCCAAGCAGCAGCTACACGCTGGCTGCATCGGGAACAAACAGCCTGATGATGGATGTCAGCAGCGGTCAGGCGGCGATCAACGTCATCTCCGGCAATCACACGATCTCGGCTCCAGTGACATTGAACGACGACACGACGATTACGGTAACACCCGCGACGAGCACGCTGAGTGTAACGGGCAATCTCACCGCGACAGGCAAAACCATCACCAAGGCCGGCCTGGGCGCGGTGCAGTTCCAGAATGTTCAAGCAACCGGGTTGAACGTCACGGCGGGAACGGTGAGCATCAGCCAGAAGATTGGCACGCCAAACTCCATGTCGGGGACGAGCATCGTCAGCAACCTGTCGATCGCCGCAAATTCCGCGGTCGATCTGACCAACAATGCGATGATCATCCCGTACACGACGCTCGGCACGCTCCTGGGTGATACGCGGCAGGCACTTTCGGATCATCGCCTGACCACCAGCCTGGCTGCGGGCGGTCATGCGCTGGGCTATGCAGATAATGCACTGCTGGGCCGAACGACCTTTGGCGGGCAGAGTGTGAACGGAAGCAACGTCCTGATTGCATACACTTTTGCAGGCGATGCGAATCTGGATGGGACAGTGAATTTGCTGGACCTTAACGCCTTGGCCACCAATTTCGGTAATGCCGGCAGCGGCATGTGGATGCAGGGGGATTTCACCTATGACGGGGCGGTCAATATCGCTGATTTTAACGCATTAGCGGGGAATTTCGGGCAATCGTTGGGTGCCATCCCAGCCTCGCCGCTGGGAGCGCTGGTTCCGGAGCCTTTGGTTGCATTTCCCGTAATTTGGGGCATGATTTGGCTGGGATCAGGCCGTGGTGCAATAACAAAAAGGCGGACGAAAAGCAGGGTGGCTGAATCGGGCGAATTCGTCGGCAAACGCGATTTTGGGGCCAATTTTGGCCGCCGCGATTTCAAAACATCGTGATGCAAGAATGAAAAGGAATTTGTTAGGGAATCCAGTGATCCCGAGTAATATTTCGTCAAAGGCTTTTGGTGCGTAAGTAGTTCTGGAGGCGCACTAAAACGCAATGGTTGAAACAAGTCGAAAGCAGAGGAGAAGAAAATGCATAAGGTTTCTAAAGATCGGCGCGGTCGTCTTACTCGTGCGGCATTGGTCGCTGTGGGTGGGGTTTCGTCGTTGATGGCTGCTGGGCACGCTTCGGCGGCGGCAATCAATGTGGCGTTCGCCAACAATGCCGTGGTTCAACCCAACAACGACGCAACCGCGTTCGGCGCGAACAATCACGGCATCACGCCTTTTGTTTACGGAGGCTCGAATGTCTCCGTGCCTTTAACAACCATCGCGAACTTTTCCGGCAAAACATACGATGGGGCGGACACTGCTGATACGGGCAATACCTGGAACTCGCTCCAGGCGGTGACCACCAATCTTGCCGCCAATACAACCGGCGTCACTTACATTCTTGAAGAGCAGAATGTGCCGCTCGTTGACTCCAGCGGCGCTGCGACAGGCGTCACACTCAGCCAGTACCTCCGGCTCCCGAATAACAAGGGGACAGCAGACGGCGTGCGCGTTTTCCAGAACAGCACCACGGCAGGTACCGATGGTTTGCTGCCGAATCCAATCAATTCGTTGAACTCCAGCAGCAGCCCCGGCGATGGCTATGGAACGGGGGCTTCCCATCTGGAATCGATGGGCACGGGCTGGTCATTGAATGGAACTGCCGAAGGGCTCGGCTTTACGCTAAGCGGTTTGGCGGCCAGCACGCAATATGTTCTTTATCTGTTTAGCGGTGGAACCGCAGTCGGCCAAGGCGGTAACTTTACCGGCGTCACGACGCTCTCCACCGATCCCACCACGGGTGTGACCACTGGTGGCACTCTCACTGGTACTGGGGTTCAAACCAATACTGTCGCCGCCAGTAATTTCCGCAGCATCGTGGATGGCACCGGCGATCCGCTGCCTGAACAAGGCAAGAGCTGGAACGCGCTCACCCTGACATCGGATGCAAGCGGCAATTTGAGCTTCTCCTTGAGCGGCGCCAGCGCCGGCGGCATCAAGCCGATCTTTAATGCCTTCCAGATCGATACGCTCAGCACGACGCCCGAACCCGGCTCTCTTGCACTGCTCGGTTTCGGAAGCTTGGGCCTGCTCGCCCGGCGCAAACGATCTGCGGTGTAACGCAAACTTTACTTATGCAATCCTTTGATGAACTCCACCGGCCCACCCGGTGGAGTTTTCATTTCTACATCAATCCGCGCGATTGGCACCAGCGGCGCCATCCTTGGCGATAGGCCGCCTCGATCCCTTGCGTGAAGCCAGTGGCATCCATCAGCGGCGAGGCCTGCATTCGCTGTCGCAAGGTGGATCGAAGCTCTATCAGCCGCGGGAGGTTGCCTGCGAGCGATATGGCGAGCCCGACAAATTCATCGGGTGTTTTGGCAACCTCTTTCAGACCCAAATTCATTGCCTGGCTGAATCCCGCGCGGGAGACGGCCGTTTGCCCGCACAGAGTCACCACCGGCACGCCCATCCAAAGCGAATCGAGGCTCGTCGTGTGGCCGTTGTAAGGAAAGGTGTCCAGGCTGATGTCGATGCGGTGATAAGTCTCCAGATACTTTTCCCGCGGCTGGCGATCGATGAATTCCACGCGGGCGGC
>DATAPK010000079.1:0-6427 GCA_036265245.1 Tepidisphaeraceae bacterium
GACGCGGATGTCGTGGTGCTGGTTTTTAATAGCCAGGATGTCAACGATGTGCCCACCTTCGCCAAGGTGATCGGCACGAAAGATTATCCGGATCACGCACCTATCTCCGCGCTGTGGGAGGGCGTTTCGCATTATCTGCCCGGCATCATGGCGCGATTTGGCAGCAGTGATCCAAAGCCGCTGCCTGTGTGGCCCGCGATTCCTGATGAAATGGCCATTCCGATATCCATGAATGCGATTCAAAATATGGTGCAGATCGCACGCGCCAGCGGCGCCAAGGTCATCATCGGGCAACACGTCGAGCAAGCGGATTTGCTGGTGCCGGCTGAACGTGCTTTGCTGCCCATCGGGCACGATCTCATTCTATGGACAAGCCGCAATTGCGGCGTCGAGCCGATTCAATGGCACGACCAATTTGTCGCCGCAATGCAGGCGGGACAAAAGCCATATCGCGATTACATGCACCCCAGCGCCGTCGGCAGCCGCATCATCGCCGAGGCGCTGTTCCCAGCCGTTCGCGATGCGCTGCTTCAGCCAACAACCCGTCCCACCACCGCCGGTTCGTAAGTTCGATTCACTTGGAACTGGCCTTGGCTTTCCGGTCGCTCGAAGTCTTGTCCTCGATGTCGTGAATCTCTTTTTTCTGATCATCGCTGAGCAGGGCGAGGATATCCTCTTTTTCCTTCGCTTCGATTTCCTTTTCCTGCGCCAGCACTTTGCGATGGATGACCTCGATCTGTTCTTTTTGATCGTCGGACAGAGAAGTCATTTTGCTATATGGCGCAAAGAGCCTGCCGCTAGGTCGGGTGGTGGAAGATCGTTTGGTGGTTGAACTTGCCCCGTGAACAACGACTGTGAAAAGTCCGATCAACAGCGCGACGGCGATCCAGTTCAGTTTTCGCATGATGCGATTTCCTTTGGGCCTAGCCCCGAATGTGAAATGATTCAGCAACCCACTTCAAGATCATAGAATGTGCGGCGTTTCTGGCGAATTCGGCGGATGTTGGTGACAGGTTATTTGGGCTTGGCGGCGGTTTCGAAAAGGGGATTGTTGAGTTGGATTTTCATCGTCGGCGAAGATTGATCCGCGGCGGGAGTATCGAGGGGCTGGCCTTCGGGGGCATCGGGCGGCGCGACGTCGGGGCGATACATGCGGCCGCCGAAGGCCTTGATGTATTCGGTCCAGTTCCCTTCGGAACCCGTATTTGTATCGCCGCGAGTGGCGGCCACTGCGATCATGAGCTTGGCATCGAGATTTTCGATTGTATGGACGAACAATGCCTCAGGCGTGGCGGGGGTTTTTGGCGAGCCGAATTCCATCTCGCCATGATGCGAAAGAATGATGTGCTGAAGCACATCGATCAGGTTCTGCGGGATTTTTTCGCCGAGGGTTTGCTCGGCGCGGCGGGCTTTTTCCTCGACCCAGATGGCGGCTTTGACAATGTGCCCAATGAGTTGCCCGCCGTCGGTGTAGCCAAAGGAACAATCGTAAGAAAGTTCCCAGGTTTTGGCGATGTCGTGCAGGAAAATGCCGGCGAGGATCAGGTCGCGATTGAGGCCGGGATAAAATTTCACGCACGCATCGGCGACTTCCATGGCGTTGAGCGTATGCTCGAGCAATCCGCCGAGAAACGCGTGATGAAAGCTCATCGCTGCCGGCGCTTTACAGAATTTTTCCATCAACTCGTGATCATCCAGATATGTCTGCACGATCGCCGCGAGATGGCGATTTTGGATGCTGCCGAGCAGTTCCGTCAGCCGCGCGCACATCTCATCGATGTTTTTCTCGGTGTGCGGCACGAGATCACCGATCTCGTAAGTGCCTTCCTTGGCCGACCAGCATTGCTCGATGATGAACTGAAGATTATTCTGGTAATTCTCGACATGCCCGCGAATTTTGATGAAGCCGCTTTCGGGCAGATTGTTGAAAGTATCGCGCGTCGCATTCCACATACGCGCTGTGACTTGAGCGCTGCGATCGGAGACGAAGGCCTTGATGAAGAATTTGCCGTTGCTGGTGGCGGAGAATTGCTTGCCGGTGATGACGAAAACGTCTTCAACGGTGTCGCCGGAAACGCAGTCTTTTAGATACAAGCGACGCATATTTTGTCTTGTAGAGGACACTGCAACAGACTGCAAGCAAATTGATTTCGCCTGACAGGAGGCGCCGTTACTTTGCCTCTCCCGGCCCGAGGGTGACAATGGTCATCGGATCAAACGGGAATTCGTACATCAATTTCTGAAGTGAGGCGACGTCGAGGGACATGAGGGTTTTCATGTCCTGTTCGAGGCTGCGGTATTCGCGGTTGTAGATCCATTGGCCGCCGATGGATCGCATTCGGCCGACGGGGACTTCGCCACTGAGGACCAGGCTGCTGGCGATTTTATTTTTGGCGCGTTCGATTTCATCGTTGGCGATGTCTTCTTTAACGCGATCGAGCTCTTTCATGGCGATGTCGAGGGCCTGGCTGGTGCGCTCGGGGTCGGTGGCGAGGGAGATGTAGAAGCTGCCGCAGGAATCGTGGGGATAGAAGCCGAAGTCGGCGTCTTCGGCGATGGCGTTGTCGACCAGCGCCCAGTAGAAGCGGCTGCCGTCGGAATCGCCGATGACATCGGCAAGAACGCGGGCGGCGAAACGTCGCTCGTCTTGCGCGCTGGGGCCGGGCGTCATGCCCATCGTGTAAGCGCGGTTGAGTTTCGGATCGGCAAGTTGCTGGCGCTGCGATTGATAGAGCGGCAGCGGCTGCTGGCGCGGCGCATCGACATGCGGCCAATCACCCATGTATTTCTCGGCGAGCTTTACGATGGAATCAAAATCAAGTTGGCCGGTGACGGAGAGGACCATGTTGCCGGGGCCGTAGCGCTTTTGGAAGTAGCTCGCCATCTGGTCGCGCTGGAGTTGGGTGATGGAGTCGGCGGTGCCGAGGACGCTCATCGCCAAGGGGTGCTTCGCGAAATGCGCCGCCATCAGTTTTTCGTAGAGGCGATGGCCGGGGTCATCGAGATACATGGCGATTTCTTCAAGGATGACTTTTTTTTCCGTGACGAAATCGTTTTCGCGAATCGCCGGGCGAAGCAGATGCGAGAGATGCTCGATCGCCTTCTCGGTGAATTCCGGCAGCACGTTCGCGTAATAGGCGGTCATCTCCTGGCTGGTGAACGCATTGTAGCGGGCGCCCATCTCATCGAAGATGCGATTGACATCTTCCCAGGTGTATTTGGTCGAGCCCTTGAACATCATGTGTTCGAGGAAATGCGAGACGCCGTTGAGCTTGGGGTCTTCGTCGCGCGAGCCGGTTTTGACGAAAAGGCCGGCGGCGAATGAATGCGAATCGGGATTGACCTCGGCGACGATGTCGAGGCCATTGGGAAGTTGTTTGTGGTGGAATTGGAGGGGCATAGGGTCACTTTTAACGGTTGCAGGGTGAATCTGGAAGAGGATGGAGGTTGGCCCAGATTGCCTGGGCCGCCTGGGTTTGGGTTCGTTTGTTCAAATTGAGTGAAAAAGAAGGATTGCCAGGGTTGGAATTGGAGTTTAGTTGAGACGATTTTTTCAGAATGGGAAGTTTTGGGAAAAAGCGGGAAAGGCGTTTGAGTTGGAGGTGATTCAATTGCGGCATAGGGCCTCCTTTCGACCGACAAGCCAAGCACGGATTTTAGGCCGGAATCGGGTCATTGTCGGCGGTGGGATGAAGTTTTTCGAGTCAAAGTTTAGCTATCTCGGGACCGGCAAGTTATACTTAATTTATGAGCCAGCTCACGCTAAATCTGTCTGATAAGATTGCTGCTGAATTGGCTGAGGCCAGTCGGAAGGCCAATCTTTCTCCGGGTGATTTGGCGATGGAGTTGTTGCAGCGAGGGTTGGCTGTTCGGCGGTTCAGATCGGCGCGGGAGGCGATTATCAATTCGCTAGGTGACAAAGCTCCGGATACGGACGAAGAGGCATTCAAAATGCTCCCATGAAAATTGTGTTTGATACAAACGTTCTGTTTGCGGCGTTTGTAGCTCGAAATGGATTATGCGCCAAAATAGTTGAAGAGGGCTTGGCTGGGCACGAAATATTCTTGTCGCAATTTATTTTGTCGGAATTCGCGAGGTGTCTCGAACAAAAGGCGGGGATAGATAAAACGCATATCGAAAACGCGATTGAATCTCTTGTCAGTGTAGCCCGCATTGTGGTTCCTGCGCAGATTTCGGCGAATGTGATTCGAGACCACAACGATACAGCGATCCTCGGAACGGCTTTGGCGTCGCATGCCGATGCTCTTGTTTCGGGCGACAAGGATTTACTTATACTTGGCTCCTTTGAAACGATTCCGATTGTTTCTCCTCGCCAGTTTTTCGATCGGTTTTTATCAGAACGACGGTAAGAGACCGGCGCCAGTTGCAAGCTCCGGGACGGTGCTGGGCCAGTATTGATAGATTCAGCGATATCTCGATTTCATGGTTTTGCCATGCGGCGGAGAAGGTAGTATTCGTTTAAGGGGTGGTCGTCGGTGATTTGGATGCGGGGGTCGAGGTTGAGGAGGGTTTCGAGACGGTATTCGTGGAGCACAACGGAGGAGAGGAGTTGCGCGGGAGTTTGAGGGGGATTCCACTCGACCAGATCGGCCTTTGCGGCGGGGGGAAATTTTGCGACGAGTTGATCGATCGGGGGCACTTGAATGGGTTCCATCGAGCCGAGCATGTGAGTGCCCCAGCCTTCGAAGGAGTTGAAAAAGCGCACGTACGGAAAAGATTCGACAAAGGATCGGATAACGGCCTGATTGGTGGTTTGATCGCCGCCTGGATACCACATCTGCAGAATGCCGTTGGGATTGAGATGTTCTTTTGCGAGGGTGTAAAATTCGGTGGAGAAGAGCAGGCTTGAGCCGGCGGCTTCGAGGGGAGGCGGGGGATCGACGACGATCACGTCGAATTTTTTCCCACATCGGCTGAGATATCGCCGGCCATCGTCGATGATGATGTGCCCTTTGGGATGGTTGAGATATTTGTCGGCGTCGGCGTGATAGAAGCCGAACATTTTGGGGACGCTTGGGACGAGCTCGACGGCGGTGGTGTCGACATCCCAGGTGAGCGCTGAACGATAAGAAGTGCCCATACCGAAGCAGATGACCAGGACCGATTTGGCCGGGCCCTGGTGAAGCGCGAGCGTCAGGTGAGAAATACATTTAGTGATGGGAGTGAGGGTGGTCATACCGAAGCCGTTGACCAACAGGCCTTTGGTTGGCCCTTGCTGGCCGTAGGCATCGACGGAAGCGATGTAATCGCGGCGGACGACGGCGTTGATGTAGTTTTTGGAGATCCACTCATCGTAATCGGCGGTGAAAAATAAGGAGAAGGCGAGCGTTGCGGCGAGAAGGATTCCGCCGGCGAGCTTGCGGTTGAGTGAGATCGGCGTGGACGTGAAGAGGCAGAAGAAGATGAAGGGACAGGTCAGCAGGACCAACGAATAGTGCGTGCTGATGTGGGGCAGGAGAAAATAACAAGCGACAAGAGGGCCAAGGATGCAGCCGACGACATTGGCAGCGTACGCAAAGCCGGCGCGGCGCGGATTGCCGGTGGAGTATTGGTCGATCAGGCTTGGCGTCAGATATCCCAACAGCGCGCAAAGGGGGCAGATGCTCCCCAGCAACATGATGGCGCTGAGCGGGTCGATTCCGCTATCGTTGAAGTTTTGCACGGTGATGGCGGGGTCGAGGAAGAATGTGGGGAGCAGAGCAGAGATGGCCAACCAAAAGAAGATGGCGGCGTGAGAGCGAAGGCGATTGCGATGAACATCGCGGCGATAGATAGCTGAGCCGATGAAGGTTGCCAAAAGATAGAAGAAGACGATGAGGGCGAAGGAATAGACTTGCGTTTTGAGCACGCCTACAAAGCCGCGCGACCAGACGACTTCCATGGCCATGGAGATAAAGCCAGTGGAAAAGAGGATGGCGATGTAAAACCGATTGGAGGAAGGTTCGGTTGAAATGAGAGGAGTGGGCGATGGGTTGGATGGATCTGCTTGTTGAGGCGGCGAGTTTCGCTGGGCCAAGCCGAGGCAGAGGCTGGTTAATGCGATCAGGAAATTGCAGGCGGCGGCGACCCAGAGCGTGTGGTGGAAGCCAAGAATCTCGACGAGGGCCACGGCGGTGAGAAGCGTGCCGCCCATCGCGCCCAGGACATTGGCGACGTAGAGGAAGCTGAAACTGTCGGCGTTTTTGGGCTCGCGTTCTTTCACGTAGGCCATCATGAAGGGGAAGGTGGTTCCCATGCAGAAGCACCAGGGAAAGATCGAGATCGCCAGGGCCAGGGCGGAGTAAAAGAGATAGGTGAACGAGTTTAATTCGCCGGCGCTGGCGAGCAGGTGTTCGCTGGTGGTGAAGAGGGTTGATACGGCGAAGGCCCCGAGGCCGATGGTGAATTCGGCCAGGCCGTAAAAGTA
>DATAPK010000080.1:0-3852 GCA_036265245.1 Tepidisphaeraceae bacterium
ACCATCGCAGCCTCCGCGGCACCCACAGCCACAGCCCACTGCAAACCATGAACACCAAACCCAACGCCGCGGCTCCACTCACCGTCCGCCCCCAGTTTCGCCAATCGCCCGTCAGTGCCAAATATCGATGCACCTGCTCCACCGTTGCAAAAAACGACCGCAGTCGCGGCGCCCCCATGCTCACGATCTTTCCAGTGAAGTTGTTGAGATACACCACCCGCTCGCGCCCAAACTGCACCGCCAGCGGCCGCCCTATGTCCGGCTCCGCCGTCACCGCGCTCGGGCTCGCATCCGGCACCGCCAGCATCGCCGCCCGCACCAGCGCCGTAATCGCCCAGGCTTGGTTCTTGTCGGTTACCTTCACACCCACCGGCGGCGCGCAAGCAGCCGAATCCGCGCGCTCAGCCCACGCAACAATCGGGCGCTCAAACGCCATCATCGACCCCGTCACCGCCATCGAAGCGATTGCCAACCCAACCGTTAGCCCGACAACCAAATGAATCCAAAACAAAACTTTTCGAAACCAACTCATCGAAATCGCCTTAAAAATTGCCCCATTGCCATTTCGAAACATTTAATATAGTGAGATTACATCTCATTCAAGCATTGACTGAGACCCAATCTCAGTTAATATGCGCCAGCCTACTGAGCGTTTGCCAGTCGGCAATGGTTTTTTGGGAAGGAGTTGCTTATGTCTCGCGGGGCTTCTGACATGCTTCGACGCGGCTTTACCCTCGTGGAATTGCTCGTTGTCATCGGCATCATCGCCGTCTTAATCAGCATTCTGCTGCCGGCACTGACCAAAGCCCGGCGCAGCGCGCAGCAAGTCTTATGCACCAGCAACATGAGACAGATGGGCGTCGGCTTGCGGATGTACACCGAGGCCAACAACAGTTGGCTTCCCGCCGCCGGCGAAGACGGCGACAGCTCGACGACCAATGCGATCACACTGCCCGACAAGCAGGGCTGGGCGTCGGAAGTGCTGTGGATAAACGCGGTCTCCAGGGCCACATTCGGCAAGACGTACGACCAGATCCAACTCGCCGCAATGGCTGGCGGGCCTCGTGTGCCGATTTATGACGATCATCACGTGCTGGTCTGCCCGATGGCAATCCCAGCCGCCGGCGTGGCGAGCAATCCCACCCACGATCCGGTCTCCGGCGACTACTTCTTGACATGGGGCAATACCAACGTCGGCGGAACCCTCGTTCCTTCGCAGCGGCAGACATTCATCTGCTACGCGTGGAACTATAAACTGTTCGGCCCGACCACCGGCTACGGCACGATGGGCAAGATCACCCAGATCCGCAATGCTTCATGCACTTGCGTCATCTTCGAGAAGCGCACCAACGCCGGTGAAGTGACCACCGACGACGATGCCTATTACGCCAGCCAGGGCGGCGGAGCCAACAAGGTCACTCCCACCCAGGTCGGACGATTCAAAGGCGACTGGAAACGCTTCTCCAGCCGCCACAACAAGGGCGGCAATATCCTCTTCGCCGACGGCCACGTCGCCCTGTTCACCATGCACGATGTGCTCACGCCGGGCTCTGCCCTCGACATGAACAAGCCGGCAACCTTGATCTGGAGCATCAACGGGCCTGCAACGATCCCTTAAATCTTCCTGTGCCAGAAAACGACCTTGATCGCGCGAGTCCATTTGCAATGGGTTTCGTGCTGGATAAATCGCTGACGCCACACACAAAAATCTCTATTGGCGTTCCGTCACTCCGGTTTCCTACCTTCCAAGACGGCTCAATCGAGTAAGTCATGGCGGTTGTCTATGACTTTGCCCAGGGAAAGATGAGGGTAAGCAATCTGTTGCACTTGCTTCAAAAACACGGCCACAAAGCACGGATCGATCTTTGGGAAGCCAGGCGAATATTGTTGGAACGAGAAAGAGCTGATCACCCGACCTGATCGCACCGAAAAAGTAAAAGCCGGCCAATACGCGACGCCAGCGACATGGTTAACGAAGCCCTCGAAGTGCTCCGCGAACAGGAGCAATTCACTCCTGAGCACGAAGCTTATCTGCGTCAAGAACTTCAACGCGGCGTCGATAACTCAACGCCGGCCAACGCGCCGATTTTGATGCAATGAAAATCATTTCCGAAGAACGCCAGCGATTCTCCGAGGAAAGGAAACGCACCTGATGCTGACGGCGCATCATTCGACGCTGGCAGAACAAGACTCTCGGAGAATCTGGCGTTGTATTGCCGTTGACAATCCAATGCCGCCGACCGGCTCCTCCTGCGAATCGATTCCAAGCTCGAACTCTATGCCGACAATCCCCAGATGGGCACTATGCGCGATAACCTGCTTCCCGGACTGCGCAGCTTCCTGTGGGCAATGATCTCATTTTCTATCGAATCATTCCCGGCAGGATTGAACTGGCCCGCGTACTTCACGGCGCCCGCAACTTAAAAAATCTATTTTGAGCCAAAAATATGCAGCGGCGGCGCTAATATATAAGGAGGGGGAACAACCGAATGACCAAATCCGATTTCGCCTTCAACAACCGAAATGATTCAAAAGAACTCCGCCCCGACCACAAACCCACCTTCGGGGTTTTCCCGCACCGAAACCACCCGCAGCCGGGTCGACAGGCTGAGCTGATCGCTCGCGATCACGATCCAGTGCGAATCTTCCAACTCCACCCGCTTCGATGCATTGAATCCGATCCCATGCAACGAAAGGTCGGTCACCATCACCTGCTGCTGCGACGAGGCGATCCCGCCGCCCGACACATCGCTCAGCCATGCCGGCCCTCGCCGCTCGTGCCTGATGCTTCGCCGCCGATCCACCTTGTCAGGAATCACCGGCCCGGTTTGATCGAGTGTTTGGTTTGCCACGATATTACTAATCGGCCCGGAATGCGGGCCACTGTGGTTCTTACCTCCCTCTTTTCAACAAAACTGCAATTTGAATAAACGAACCCATTTAAATCCATAAAATAAGCAATGATAAATACTTACAAAAAAACGAACCCACGGATGTTAAAATGGGTAAAGAGTTTTGACATGACCCTCCGATACCATTATTGTCATAAGTTACCCAGATTAACACCGCCACGGTGTCACTGGGGCTACGGGCTATCGGGGCACGGACGCTGCCGAGTTTCAAAACTGGTTCGCCGATTCAGTTGGATCGAATCGGCCAACCTTTTCGGAGAAACGTCCATGAACGCAAGCAGCACCAGCCTCGCCAAGTCCTATCTCGAACCCCTCCTCGCCGGCGACCGCAACGCCTGCCGGGTCGTAGTTGACCAGGCCCTCAACGTCGGCATCTCTTCATACGACCTGCTGACCCAACTCGTCTGGCCAACGATGGAACTCCTCCAGACTCTTTATCGCGATGACCGCATCAACATCAGCCAGCTCAACATGGCCACGCGCCTGAACCGATCGCTCACCGATCAGATCTGCGCCCGCCTGTCACGCAGCGAAGCGAAGGACAAAAAAGTCCTCATCTTCTGCGGCGACGATGAGCCCGAAGAACTCGGCGGCCAAATCACCGCAGACCTCTTCGACGCCGACGGCTGGACCGTCCGCTTCGCCGGCGGCGGCGTGCCGGAAGATGAAGTCCTCACCTTAATCGGTGAATTCCGCCCCGATTTGCTCGTCATGTTCAGCACGCTCCCCAGCGGCGTCCCCGCGGTCCGCAAGCTCATCGACTACTTGCGCGAAGTGAATAGCTGTCCCGAAATGCAGATCATGTGCTGCGGCGGAATCTACAAACGCGCTGAAGGTCTGTCCGAAGAAATCGGCGCCGACCTCTACGCCCCCGATGCCGGCGAAGCCGTCACCGTTGCCAACGCCAGCCCCAGCAAAAAGGCGACTGTCGATCAGCAAA
>DATAPK010000081.1:0-2899 GCA_036265245.1 Tepidisphaeraceae bacterium
GCTTTCGCCCTCTCCTCCGCCGACAGCTTGCCCAGGTCCACTGACTCAACATGTGCCCGCACCTTCTCTGGCGTAGCCTTGGCATTTTTGGCGATGGTATAGCCCGCCACCGCGACAATCCAAATCGCTACCAGGGCAACCGCCGCGAATACAACTGGCCGCCATCGTGGGCTCATAGCGAAATTCTACTGGCTTTTATCCTCCATGCCATCGAAAAGTAGCGACCTACGCGTCCTTGCGTATCTCTCTCTGACATATCTACGCATCAAGATGCGTTGATTTTTTATCTTGCATATCATCCTCCATGCCGTTAGCTTGGACTTCGATTGAGCACTAGAATCGAAGAACTCGGCCGTTTGTTGCAGAAACGAATCGTCATCATTGACGGTGCGATGGGCACCATGGTCCAGCAACATAAGCTCGATGAGGGGGCTTATCGCGGCGAACGATTCAAGAATTGGCATAAAGACCTTAAAGGATTGCACGATCTGCTCAACCTGACGCGCCCGGATGTGATCGAAGGGATTCATCGGGCCTACCTGGAGGCGGGAGCGGATATCATCGAAACCAACACGTTCAATGCGCAGGCGATTTCGCTGGGGGATTATGGGATGGAGTCGCTGGCATATGAAATTGCCAAAGCTGGCGGAGAGTGCGGCCGCAGAGCGGCTGATCGAGTCATGGCCGAACACCCCGGCCGGGTTTGTTGGGTGGCTGGGGCGATTGGGCCGACGACGAAGACGACGTCGATTTCGACGGATGTGAACAATCCGGCGGCGCGGAGCGCAACGTTTGACGAGATTGCGGACGCTTATTACGACCAGGTTCGAGGGATGTTGGATGGCGGGGTGGATTTGTTATTGGTGGAGACGATTTTTGATACGTTGAATGCGAAGGCGGCGTTTTTTGCGATTTTGAGATTGTTCGAGGAGAGGGGCATTGAAGCGGTGCCGTTTGAATCGGTAGCCGATGAAAGGGCCAAACATGGACCGATCGCAAACTCTGCTCGCGGGGACGCTCGCCCCACCGTTCCGATCATGGCGTCGGTGACGTTTATTCAGCCGGGCGGAAATCGTGGAGTGACGGGGCAGACGGTGGAGGCGTTTTGGAATTCGATTTCGCATGTGCCGTTGTTGAGTGTTGGAATGAATTGCGCGCTGGGACCGAAGGAGATGAGGCCGTTGCTGGAGGAGTTGTCGAATATCGCGCCGATCTATTTGAGTTCGCATCCCAATGCCGGACTGCCGAATCCGCTGCTTCCGACTGGTTTTCCGGAGACGCCGGAGTCGCTCGCGCCGCAGTTGAAGGAGTGGGCCCAGAATGGCTGGTTGAATTTGGTGGGTGGCTGTTGCGGGACGACGCCGGCGCATATCAAGGTATTGGCGGAGGCGGTGAAGGGTTTGAAGCCGAGGGAAATTAAACCGCAGAGGCGCGAAGAAGAAACGAAGACGCTGCTCGCAACGCTACCTTCCGGTGCAGATAGCGTATCGGGAGAAGGTTTTACGCGGTTGAGCGGGTTGGAGGCATTGACGATTCGGCCGGAGACGAATTTTGTAAATATCGGTGAACGGACGAATGTCACGGGGTCGCCGAAATTTTCGAAGCTCATTTTGGCCGGCGATTACGAAGCAGCGGTAACCGTCGCCAAGCAACAGGTCGAGAACGGCGCGCAGATCATCGACGTCAATATGGACGAAGCGATGCTCGATTCGGAAAAAGCGATGACGACATTTCTGAATCAGGTCGCTTCGGAGCCGGACATTGCGCGTGTCCCAATCATGATTGACAGCTCGAAGTGGTCGGTGATTGAGGCGGGCTTGAAATGCGTCCAGGGCAAAGGAGTGGTGAATTCGATCAGCCTGAAAGAGGGCGAAGAGAAGTTCAAGCATCAGGCGAAGTTGGTGCGGCACTACGGGGCGGCGGTGGTGGTGATGGCATTCGATGAGAAGGGCCAGGCGGATACGTTTGAACGAAAAACTGAAGTTTGCCAGCGGTCGTATCGGATTTTGACTGAGGAAGTTGGTTTTCCGCCGCAGGACATTATTTTCGATCCGAATATCCTGACTGTCGCGACGGGAATCGAGGAGCACAATAATTACGCGGTGGATTTCATCCAGGCGACGAAATGGATAAAGGAGAATTTGCCGCACGCGCGAGTGAGTGGCGGCATCAGCAATATCTCCTTTTCATTTCGCGGAAACAACGTCGTCCGCGAGGCCATGCATTCAGCCTTTTTGTATCATGCGATCAAGGCGGGCCTGGACATGGGTATCGTAAATGCCGGAATGCTTGAGGTTTACGAAGAAATCCCGAAAGACCTGCTCGAATTGGTTGAAGACGTTCTGCTCAACCGCAGGGCGGATTCGACCGAGCGGTTGATTAAGTTCGCCGAGTCGGTGAAGAAGAAGGATCAGGCGGAAGTAGTCGAAGACGAATGGCGAAAGGGAACAGTGGAAGAGCGGTTGAGCCATGCGCTGGTGAAGGGGATCGTCGATTACATCGACGCGGACACGGAAGAGGCGCGGAAGAAGTATGTTCGGCCACTGTCCGTGATTGAGGGGCCGTTAATGGCGGGGATGAACGTGGTTGGGGATTTGTTTGGGTCGGGCAAAATGTTTTTGCCCCAGGTCGTGAAGAGTGCGCGCGTGATGAAAAAAGCGGTTGCGTATCTCTTTCCGTTCATGGAAGAGGAAAAGAAAATCTCCGGGAATCATCAGCCGCAGGGACGCATTGTGATGGCAACGGTGAAGGGGGATGTGCATGACATCGGCAAAAACATCGTGGGTGTCGTACTGGGCTGCAACAATTACGAAGTGATTGATTTGGGTGTGATGGTGCCGACGGAAAAGATTCTGCAAACGGCGCGCGAGAAGAACGCGAATTTAATTGGGTTGAGCGG
>DATAPK010000082.1:0-3643 GCA_036265245.1 Tepidisphaeraceae bacterium
TCGATGACGCCCATGATGCCGAGGTTGAGGGTGAGGAGCGCGATCCAAGGCCAGGCGACAGCGGGCCCGAGGCCTGAGACCCAGAATGCGATGATGCCGCCGAGATGGACGAGTGCGTCGCCTTCTTTGATGGTGACGATGCTGACGGATGCCCAGGGCCATTCGGGCACCATGCCGGCGAATGCGAAGACGTGGGAGATCAGCCAAACGAAGGGCATGGTGGCGACGAAGATTTTGGCGTAGAGGTTGTACCAGCGGAGCAGGCGGTTGAGTCGGGAGGGATCGGCCATGAGGACGGCGGCGATGGCGAAGGCGAAGGTTGCATAGCCCCAGATGACGCCGTCGCGGAGGGCGTCGACCAAATAGACGCTGATATAGGGAATGGTGCGGACGAATCCCCACGCCATGAAGGGCAGAAGCACGATTGCCTGGGTTGTGCGGAACATGCGCACCCAGCCGCGCATGCAGAGGAGGGTGACGATGCCAAAGAGCATCGTCAGTTCACCGACATACAAAACCGGTGGAATTCCGACATAGGCCCAGGCTCGGCCGTCCAGTGCGTAGCCGGTGAGAACGATGACGAGCGTGAGCAGAAATCGATCGCCCAGGATTTTGGATCGATCGGGACGATCGAGAAGGTCGTAGCGGGATGCGACACGGATCTGGGTCATCGCGTCACCTCCGCGGGGATGAGGTTCAGGGCGTCGAGATATTGTTGCACCATGGCGTCGCGGGTGAAGTGCTGCTCGAAACCGGCACGCATTTGTGTGCCGAGGGATTGGCGAGATTGCGGGTTATTCAGCAGCGATTCGATCATGCGAACGGATTCCTGGAGATCATTTTCGTTGAGATGGAGGATACCGCCAAGTTTTTCACCCACTTCGCCGACGCCGCCGACGGGGATGGCGGCGATGGGCAGGTTGGCACGGGCGGCTTCGAGCAGGACGACGGGGCAATTTTCCAGTTTTGAGTAGTGCAGGTAAATGTCGGAAATTTTGAGGAGCGCGGGGACGTCGGTTCGATGGCCGAGAAGGATGACGGCATCGGCGAGATTGTGCTGGCGGATTTTATGTTCGATCTCGGTTCGCTGCGGGCCGTCGCCGACTAAAAGCAGCTTGGCTTGCGGGTTTTTCTGATGAAGGAGCTTGAAGAGATCGAGGAGGCTGATTTGATTTTTGCGGGGTTCGAGCGTGCCGACGTTGATCAAGACACAATCATCGTTACTCAATCCGATTTGTTCGCGGCGGACGGGGGGCGTGTCGGTGGCCGTGGCGATGCCGTTCCAGATGACGCGTGAGCTTTGCGGTTGAATGCCGCGATCGGTTTCGACGACATGCTTCGCCCAGCCGGAGACGTAGATCACCTCATCGACGCTGCGAAGGACGAGGGATTCGAGCTTCATCATGCGCTCGAAGGTTTTTTTATCTTTCAGCTCGCCTTTGTCGCGATATTCGGTTGCTTCGCTGTAATTGAAGTGGCAGACCATCGCGATTTTGAAGCTGAGCTTGAGGCGGCGGCGGACTTCCAAGGCTGCGCGGGCGCTGACGGGGCATTGGGCGATGACGGCATCGGCGTTTCGACGGAGGAGGGCGCGGGTGAGGCTTTCACGCAGGGCGGCGTAATGCCAGTGGCGATACCAGCGCAGGCTCCAGGTTTTGTTGACGGGGTTGAGGATGAGTTTGCGGACGGCAAACATGGGGAGCCACTTGGGGCCGGCGGAAAAGGGGTTGGCGAGTTCGCACTCGACGCCGGCGCGGTGCAGGCCGGTCATCAGGGCGTTGGTGTGCGCGTGAATTCCGGTGTCGCCTTGAGCGCGTTCGATGGTGGCGATGATGACGCGGCCTTGGCCCGCGCCGATGCACGGGGCGTGGGAGCCGGCGAATTCGGAGTTGTGAAGGAAGATGCTCACGCGACGGCCATCTCCTTTCGCGTGGCGACGAGCGCTTTGAGAAGTTGGCCGTACCATGCGACCATTTCGTTTTCGGCTTCGTCGTATCCTTCGTGGAAAAGCCGGGTGAGATTGTCTATTAGATAAACCACCTGCAACGCCCTGACTTGTTTGGCTGTCAACGCAAGATCGTTTTCGAGATGCACCCGCCCTAAAGACGCGACGGCGTGGGGAATATTCCACTTTTCGAGCAGATATCCGACCTGAATTCTGTAATGTGTCTCATCGATGAGGGGCAAGCCATCGAGGTCGGCGTATTCCCAGTCAAAGGCGGCGATTTTTCCGTGATGCTCGCGCAGGTTCCAGGGGGCGAAATCGCCGTGGATGACGGTGGAAGGGACGTGCATCTCATCAAGAGTTGCCAGGGATTCGTGTAGCGCGTCAGCCAGCTCGGGGCGGGGAATTGGAAGATGTTCGATTCGTGTGATGAGCGTGGCGATGAAGTTGGATTCGCTGGCTCGCAGCGTTTGATTGGATCGCAATGAGTGGAGAAAGGCCTGCTTGTTTTCGCTGAATCGCGCTGGCACCGGCTTGCCGGTTAGGGGTTTTTGCAACATCAGCGATGCGCCGTCAACCTCGCCGGTGAAGAGGAGTTCGGGCGCGACGATTCCGCGGCGGGTTAATTGCGGCAGAATTTGTGATTCATCTTGAAGCAATTGCTGCGACAGTTCTGAGCCGGCGATCTTTGCAAAGCCGACAATCGTTCCATCCGTTGCGATCACGGCGATTGAAGTTTTTCGATTTCGGGCCGGCTCAGGGGCGCCGGAGGAGAGGGCGAGGCGAATCTCGCGGCCGGGAAACAGTTCGGCCATTTTTTGTTCGATGGGCGGGAGGGTGCGCTGGGCGATGACGATTTCATCGCGGTACCAGAAGGATAAGCCTGAGTGCGTGGCCAGCCGGGCGGCGGCGACTTTCAGGCGGGCGGAGAATTTAGCGGGGGAATAAAGAGAAAACCCGGCCGATGATACGGCGGGCGAATCGAGGGGAACGAACCAGCGCGCGGTTGTTAAATCGGGCAGGACTGCAAATCGGCGAATGTAATTGAAGCCGGCTGATTTCAGTTGGGCATCGCTGACGCGGGAATTGATTCCTAGAAATCCTTCGCAGGCATCGAGGCGGTCTCCGCCGACTCGAACCATTTTCCCGCCGCATTGCGACATGGGTGCGCGCATGATTTCTGGCGCGGTGGAGTCGTATTCAAACGACACATCGCGCGGAAACAGGTGCATCCATGTCAGTGGCGGCGCCAGCTTCATGGGTGGGTCTCCAGTCGAAACCTTTTCGTCACTCTTGCTGCCAGAAAATCGAGCAGGAGACGATCGACCTCGGCAACAACCTGGTCGATGGTTTGTGAGGCGTCGGCGATCCGGCCGATGCGCATCGGCTGGACCAGTTTTCGATATTCATCGTGCTGGCGAATTGTTTCGGCGAGTGCGACTTCTTTTTTTCGTTCCCAGATGACCTGCGGCTCGGCGTCCAACAGAAGGACGAGATCGGGCTTGGGGGAAATTTTCCAGATTAAATTGAGCAGCCAGGCCGGGCCGGAATAGCGATAGCGTTTGGGATCGACGATGGCATCGAGCAGATAGCGGTGATTCATCACGAAGGATGCGCGCGCCTTGGCGGGGCGAATGGTGAGTTGATATCCGAGTGTGTAACAGACGCCCCACCACGCGGCCTTGAGGAGCGAGGCGG
>DATAPK010000083.1:0-9960 GCA_036265245.1 Tepidisphaeraceae bacterium
CGGTTGCGGGGGTGATTGGATCGCTTCAGTCGATCGCGGCGATCAAATTGCTGAGCGGGAACGAATCTGCTCTTGCCGATGAATTGCTCTCGATGGATTTATGGAGCAATCGGATTCATTCGACGCCGCTTGTTGATGCGAAACGCGCGGATTGCCCAACCTGCGGTTTGCGGCGGTTTGAGTTTCTCTCGGACACGATTTCGCGAGCTGTTCAACTATGCGGGCGACAGTCTGTGCAGATTCGCGGCAGCTCGAAAATGCAAATAAGCGATGGCGATCTTGCCGCTCGCCTGGATCGGTTTGGCACGGTGGTTCGATCGCCTTATTTTGTGCGGTGCGATTTACGGGATGAAAAGCCGCTGAGTTTGACGGTTTTTCGGGATGGCCGAACGATCGTTCATGGCACGAATGATCCTGCCCGGGCGAAGGCAATCCATGCAAAATACGTCGGCGCGTGAGGTAACTTGAAGGCTGCCGATGTTACCCCTAGCATGAACCGGGCTACGATGAATTTGACTGCGGAAAAAACGAGCCGATTGGGCACATCGATTCTCGACCTGATCGGGAACACGCCGCTATTGTCGTTTAAGCGGATCACGCAGAGCGTTTCGCCGGTGCAGGTGCTGGCCAAGGCGGAGTGGTACAACCCTGGCGGGAGCGTGAAGGATCGGGCGGCGCTGTCGATGATTCTGGATGGGGAACGCCAGGGGCTGCTCACCAAAGATAAGATTCTGGTTGATGCGACCAGCGGAAATACGGGCATCGCTTATGCGATGGTGGCGGCGGAGCGAGGATATAAGGTCGCGCTGGCGCTGCCTCGGAATGCCAGCGACGAACGGAAGCAATCGCTTCGGGCGTATGGGGCGGAGCTGATTCTGACCGATCCGACCGAAAGCACGGACGGCGCGCAGCGATATGTGAAGAAGCTGGTGGAAGCCAATCCGGACAAATATTTTTACCCTGATCAATACAACAATGACGCCAACTGGAAGGCGCACTACAACACGACCGCGATGGAAATCTGGCAGCAGACGGAGGGGCGAGTCACGCATTTTGTCACCGGCACGGGGACGAGCGGAACATTTATGGGGGTGACGCGACGGCTGAAGGAATTGAACCCGGCGATCCAGTGCATGAGCATGGGGCCGGACGCGCCGTTGCATGGGTTGGAAGGGCTGAAGCACATGCCAACCGCGCTCGTGCCGGGGATTTATGATCCGAGCATCGCTGACGATCATGTGGAAGTGGCGACGGAGGATGCACATCAGATGGTGATTCGGTTGGCGCGCGAGGAGGGATATCTGGTAGGCGTTTCGTCAGGCGGAAATATGCACGCGGCAATGCAAGTGGCTTCGCGGGTTAAGCGGGGGGTGGTTGTCACGATTTTCTGCGATTCCGCGGCAAAATATTTATCCGAACCGTTTTGGTCGGAGCTTGGCCATGAAGCGGAGATTTGGCCATGAGCGCACTTCATCTCAGGCCGGAATTTGTGAAGCAGATCGAAGTGGAAGGATCGGCGGCATATCCGAACGAATGCTGCGGGATCATGTTTGGCACTGATTCAGGCGGAAAGCGAATCGTGCAGCAGCTCATGCCTGTGAAAAACGATTTTGAATCCGGTGAGCAATATCATCGTTTCTCGATTTCACCCAAGCAATTGATGGACGCGGAGAAATTTGCTTCCGATACAAAGCAGATGGTGCTCGGTTTTTATCACAGCCATCCGGATCATCCGGCCCGCCCGAGTGAATATGATCGCGAGCATGCGTGGCCATTCTATAGTTATGTGATCGTCGCGATTTCCAAAGGCGAGCCAGTGGACATGACAAGCTGGTTGCTTCAGGAAGAGACGGAGACATTTTCGCGGCAGGAAATTGTCGAAACAGGGTGATGACCTGGGTAAGATGATGGTGAGGTGACGTATGGATATTATGAAAATACGCGAAGCTCGACTGGCCAGCCCTTTCAAGCCGTTTCGCTTAATCATGCAAAACGGGAATAATCTGCCCGTGGAACGCGCTTCCTATCTTGCTATCGCGCCAAATGGACGTCGATTGGCCTATGCTGCAACGATGGGAGGATTCGAATTTCTAGCGGTCGAGGATGTGGTTGAAGTCATTATCGATGAGAATCTCAAAACGCCTTGGAGACAGGCAAGGTGACGACCGAAATGATGAACAAGATTCGTCGAAGGCCGCCCATTTATTCTATATGAGATCGTCACCGTCGATGGTCGTTTTATTAAGATTTCGCATCCGGAACTTATCTCGCTGGAGAGATTTGCAACAGCCGTGACGATATTCGATTCATCCAGTCATACAGAGATTTTTGACACTGCTTTGATCGTTTCCATCAGGAGCATCGAACCATTGCTTTAAGAGGATCACTATTATGCCTCGTAAACCCGAAGGACGAATTTATAACGACATCACGGAAACCATGGGCGGTACGCCGCTCGTGCGAATCAATCGGCTGATTCCACCCGGGCAGGCGATTGTGCTGGCGAAATGCGAATTTTTTAATCCGCTTTCCAGCGTGAAGGATCGCATCGGCGTGGCGATGATCGAGGCGGCGGAGCGCGATGGAAAGATCGACAAGGACACGGTGATCGTGGAGCCGACGAGCGGCAACACGGGCATTGCGCTGGCGTTTGTGTGCGCGGCCAAGGGATATAAGCTTATCCTGACGATGCCGGAAAGCATGAGCGTGGAGCGGCGGCGATTGCTGAAGGCGCTTGGCGCGGAAGTGGTGCTGACGCCGGCGGCGGATGGGATGCGCGGATCAATCAACAAGGCGGAGTCGATTCTGCGCGAACATCCCAAAAGCTTTATGCCGCAGCAATTTTCCAATCCGGCCAATCCGGAAATTCACCGGCGCACCACCGCCGAGGAAATCTGGGCGGACACCGGCGGGCAGGTGGATATTCTTGTTGCGGGCGTGGGGACGGGTGGAACGATCACCGGCGTTGCGGAAGTGATCAAGAAACGCAAGCCGAGTTTCAAATCGATCGCGGTTGAGCCGGTGACATCGCCGGTCATACAGCAGACCCTGAATCACGAACCGCTGAAACCGGGGCGACATAAAATCCAAGGACTCGGCGCCGGTTTTATCCCCGATAATCTTCATACCAATATCGTCGATGAAGTCGTTCTTGTAACGGATGACGAAGCCTTTGAGTGGGCTCGGCGGCTGCACAGGGAAGAGGGCATTTTCGGCGGGATCAGTTCCGGCGGGAACATGGCCGCCGCCGCCAAGGTGGCCGCGCGACCGGAAAACAAAGGGAAGATGATTGTCACCGTCATGCCGAGCATTGGCGAGCGGTATCTCAGCACGCCGCTGTTTGAAAGCGAATAGATGCAAGTCGATCTCGTCGCCGCCGTGCCCGACGATCTGCCGCGTCTTTATGTGTGGATGCGGCAGCTTCGCGCGGCTGATCCGATGGAGACGGAAGAGTTTGTACCTGCGGGGCTCGCGCAGGCGGCAATGGAGCGATTGCTGAATGAACCGCAGACTGGGCGGGTTTGGTTAATCCATGTCGATGGATCAGCGGTTGGATACATCGCCTTAACCTTCACCTTCAGCATCGAATTTGGGGGGCGGACTGCATTCATTGATGAGTTGTTGATCGAGGAATCCTGCCGCGGGCGAGGGGTTGGCCGTCGCGTGGTTGAATGGGTTATCGATGCTTCAAAAAAACTGGGGGTCAGTAACCTTGTTCTGGAAGTATCGGAAGAAAACGAGCGTGCCCGGCGGCTTTATCGCGGTTGCGGGTTTACCGATCGTAAATATCGTTTGATGACTCGGTGGCTTGGCGACGAAGAATAATCTGCCTTTGCTGCTTGCGGTTTGGTAATCCAGACGTTACTGCAATGCCATGCCATCTGAATTTGTCGATCTTCATTGTCACTCCACCGCATCTGACGGCACACTTCCGCCACGCGAGGTCGTTCGGCTTGCGAAAGAAGCAAATCTCAGCGCGATGGCTCTGACCGATCACGATACGATTGACGGCACTGCGGAAGCCTCTGATGAAGCACGTAAGCTTGGGATCGACTTCATTGCGGGCATTGAAATCTCCGCGGAGTATCCGCATCCTGGGACGATGCACATCCTGGGGTATGGAGTTGATCCGCAGAATCCTTCGCTGAAAAATCTCACTGAAACATTGCTTGCCGGACGAGATAATCGCAATCCGCGCATCGTCGCCAAGCTGAATGAGATGGGCGTGAGCGTGACGATGGCGGAGTGGGAGGCGGAGGCGAAGGGGCCGGTGCTGGGGCGGCCGCATCTGGCGGCGATCTTGCTGCGGAAGGGATATGTCTCGTCGATCAAGCAGGCGTTCGATAAATATATCGGGCAGGGAGCGCCCGCCTATTTTGATAAGGAACGATTGTCGCCCAAACAGGCGATCGAGCGCATCCGGGGCGCGGGCGGGTTGCCGGTGCTGGCGCATCCGACGCAGCTTCGCACGACTAATGACGCGCAGTTGGAACAGACGATCAAAGGCCTGGCTGATCTGGGGATGGCGGGCATTGAAGTGATTCACAGTGATTTTAACGCGGAGATGGTTGAGAAATTGAACCGGCTCGCCGACCGCATGAAACTCCTCAAATCAGGTGGCAGCGATTTTCATGGATCGAATAAGCCGCAGATTCAACTGGGTTTAGCGAATGGACGAAAGATTCCTCGTGAGTTTTTTGATCGGATCGCTGCGGCGCTTCAGGTAAAGACAAAGACAGAATAATTCACCGCAGAGAGCGCGGAGAAAACGAAAAACTCTTATTTTGTTATTCCTCAGCGCCTCTGCGGTAAATCCTGATTTGTCGCGTTAGCCCGCAATAGGAGTCGGTGTCACAATAATTGGGACGACCTTGGAGCGTGTCGCCAGGATCATCGCCAGAACGAAGATGCCGAGGATGAGGGCGGTGATTAGGATTCCCTGCAGATCGACATGAATGGCGGCGGTCAGGGCGAGGAACATGATGACGGCGGCGGGCAGGGTTACGCCGGCCAGACCGAGACGCCAGCCCATGATCGACATCACGCGGGCGGCGATGATGGCCATCACCAATCCTTCGGACAGAATGATCGCCCAGCGCAGGGGGATGAATTGTTGTGCGAAGTACATCAATGGATAAGCGCCGGTGAAGGTGCCGAGGACAAGCACGAGCATCCAGCGGTCGAAGTTGCCGACGCCGAACGCGCGGGAGATCAGGCCGATCACCAGGCCGAAGGCGATGACGCTCATCGGGCCTAGCCAGCTTAATTCGCCGAGACGATCGATCGGGGCGATGCCGAGGACATCCAGTGAGATCGGCCGGCCGAACATCAAGCGCTTGTAGTCCCAGACGTAGGTTGTGCGGTTGGCTGCGTGGGTGAGATCGGTCGGCTGAAGCGATAGTTCGAGCATTCGCACGTCTGATCCGTGGGCGGCAAGCTCGATGCGGAAGTGCTGTATGATTTTGCCCGGCGGAGTTTGTAGCGTGTAAAGACCACGGCCGACTGCGGTGTATTTAATCTGCACGTGCGTGGGCGTTTCGGGCAATGGTCCGTGCCAGGCCAGACGATCTTTCTCAAGCGCAACAGAATCCGTCGGCTGGCCATTAATCGACATCGATAAATCGCCCAGCGAAATCACCTCCGGCGGAAGTGGAAGAAGGATTTCACATTCGCTCTTGCCGTCGGAAGGTGCTTGGGCGGTGAGCGTGGCGTCAATGTTGGCCTCATAGATTGATTCGGGATCTGCGGTGCCGACGGAGAGGCGCGGCGTGAGATCGATGGTAGCGTCGAAAGAATTGACCATGGCCAGTGGACGATCTGGAACCGCAGCTTCGTGAGCGACAGGCACGGGAGTCTGGGCAGGGGTGATCTGCATCTCACGCTGTTCGGATTGGAGTTTGATTTTCATCGCGCTCTCTCGCGCGCGATTGAGCGATGGGAGAAGAACGGATACCAGCAATGCGAGAATAAAAACCACAACCAGGAGTTCGACCAGGGTAAAGGTTCGCCGGCGGACGAGGATCATGGGCCACCTCTTTGTTTTAAACCCACGCCAAAGAATTCGCGTTGTCCACTCTCTGCAATACAGCGGCGTGCCGAGGGAAGTCGTGACCGCACATCACAGAATTTTGAATCTCCAGTGTTCTCCGGTATAAGACTTGGCCCCAATTTTCTGCGGAGAAACCAATATGGAACGTACGCTCATCATTCTTAAGCCGGATGCCGTTCAACGAGGACTTGTCGGTGAAGTCATCACCCGCTTTGAGCGGAAGGGTATACAAATCGTCGGCGCCAAGTTCATGAAGATCGCGCCCAGTTTGGCTGAGCAGCATTATGCGCCGCACAAGGGCAAGCCGTTTTATGATGGGCTGGTGAAGTTCATGACCAGTTCGCCGGTGCTGGTGTTGGCGTTGGCGGGGAAGGATGTCATCAATATTTCGCGAAAGATGATGGGCGCGACGTTTGGCTCAAAGGCCGAGCCGGGAACGATTCGGGGGGACTTCGGCGTTTCCAATTCGTTCAATCTCATTCATGGTTCGGATTCGACCGAGAGCGCGCAGCGCGAATTGGGATTGTTTTTCAAAGCTGATGAACTGCTTGATTGGAAGCCGGCGTCGCAGGGGTGGGTGTATGACTTTGCGAAGGGATCGCCGGAATAGAAAAGATCGGATCATTGTTTAGCGGCGTCGCTTGCGACGCGTGTGTGGCATGATACGCGTCGCAATCGACTCGGCTAAATGGTTTGCTTTGCTTTGATCAAGCGAATGCCTTCCAGCAGGGGGAGCTTGGAGGGACAGACGTACGAGCAGATTCCGCATTCAACACAGGCTTCAATTCCGGCACGCTCTGCGAGATCGAGACTGTCGCGCTGCGCGGCTTCGAGGATGACCGCGGGTTGAACGCGTGTGGGGCAGGCTTCCATGCACCAGCCGCAGCGGATGCAGGCATCGGGGTTGATGTCTGCCTCTGCCTCGCTGATATGCAGGATGAGTTCGCCGGCGCCGACGACGGTATCACGGGGGAGGATCAATTCTCGCAAAAGATCGCCGGCACGAATGACGGAATCGGGTTCGGTTTCTCCGATTGCAGTTAGAAGTTCTTCGAGGCGCAGGCCCATTGGCGCCATCAGAAAATGCGACAGTTTTCGGGCGTGATCTCGGATCGCCAAGGGCACGCGTTGAAGCGATTCATCGGCCAAAAAAAGGCGGCCGATTGCCATTGCGGCGGCGGCGTCGAGAAGAACAACGCCTTGCTCGGTCGGCAACCGGCCCGGCCGCAGGCGACGGTTCAGCAGCGTATAAAGCAGGAGGGTTGGGTCGGCCTGCGGATAATCGTTGGCCATCGCCATCACTTTCGCAAGCGGCTTGCGAGCCAGCCGGCGAATCTCCGCGGACCAATGAAGCGGCATGCGTTGATCGAGGCACAGCCAGGCGTGCGGCGCACCCACCAATCGAGAAATCAGAACCGTGCCGGCGACAACTTCTTGGCCGTAGCGCGCTCCGATGGCCGCGTTTAACGAAGCGGTAGGATCAGAATCGAGCAGATTGCAAATCACATGATCGATCGGCCTTTTGATTGCCTGATTCAGTTGAGCGATCAGGTTTGGGCTGTTATGGCGATCGACGAGAATGCCCGCCTGGCGAAATCGCTCCAGCCAGTTGGCGAATTCGTCTTTTGAAATCGATGAGAGCGAATTGATTTTTTCATCATTGGCGGCGGGTTTAATTGTTTGTTCGTCCGTCGCGTTGATTTGCCTGAATTCGGGCGCTGGGTGAGGTGGAGAGGGTGGCGTGTTGGAGTTGCTCGGGCTGGCAAACAACATAAGACGATAATCCGTTTGGTCACGATACGAAGGGGCGTTTCGGCGGATGAGGCTCCGCTGCGCGTCGCCGCTAAACGTCTAGGGGTAAATTATTCTTCTTGCACAAAGCTTTGAGGGCATCGACTGCCACCTTGAACAACTGGGGACCGGAGAAACCGCCGTACTGTCCGGCCGCGGATAGGTGCGGCTCTAAACTCAAAAACTCGTTGTATCCACTTTTGTGCAGATCAATCAGGATCGGCTCCAACTGCCCGTCGCCCTGGCCGGCGGGTACGACTTTGCCGTCTTTCAGCATCGCATCCTTGATATGGATGTGAACGGAGTAGGGCTTCAGCGCGGGCCAATTGGCCAGGGGCTTATCCCCGCACTGCACGAAGTTCGCGAAATCGAAAGCGAATCTAAATTTTGGCGATTCGATCGTTTGCATCAGATCGACGCATCGCGACCAGATATCGCCATAAATATCCTTTTCATTTTCGTGAATCAGCGTGACGTTGTGACTCTGCACATAATCCACCTTGGCCCGCATCCGTTTCATAACCTCATCGCGATGTTTACTGATGTCGCCGCCGGGTTCGGGGGGATAATAACTGAAAATGCGGATGAGCGGCGCTTCAAAAAACTCGGCCATCTCCACCGCGATCTTGAAGCGATCGAAATGCTTGTCCCAGTGATCGGTGATCTTCACCTTTCCGATTGGCGAGCCGATGCTGATGACTCCCATGCCGGCATTGCCAAGTTTGCTCTTAATCGTCTGGCGTAAATCCTTATCGAGATCGAGCACATTGATCTTATTGACGCTGCGCAATTCAAAATGGGTGACATCATTCTCTCGGCAGCCTTTGATTTGCTCGTCAAGGTCCGGCGAAATCTCATCGGCGAAGGCGGATAGCTTAAACATATCCGCCGATGTTCCGCGAGCGAGCGGAATTGGTCAATAGATCGCTTTTGCCTATTGCCAATTCCCGTCGGCGGGAATCCAATAGAGGCCGTCTAATGCCAATGCGGGATGATATCTCCTGGCAGTTGCTCCGGCGAATCGTGCAGGACTGGGCCGGCAGCAAAACCGATCTCGCCGAAGTCACCCAGCTTGATGGCGGATCGATCAGCATCACGCTTTTGCTAACCACATCGGATCGCAAGCAGGTCGTCCTTAAAATCTCGCCTTATCGGGTGGATCGAACTTATGAGAACGAAGCTCACGATCTGAAATTGCTTCGCTCCATCGGAATCCCCACGCCGGTGGTGCATCAATGCGTGGTGGGCACGCTCGAAGATCCCAACAGTTATCTCCTGATGGAATTCATGCCTGGCGTTGATCTGAATGAAGCTAAAAAGCAGTGCTCGGCTGAGCAGTTCGACGATTTACAAGGGCAATTGGCCAACATCGTCATCACAATGCACCAGAAAACCGGCCCGGCGTTCGGCAAGCTGATTCCCAATGGCCTGACCGTCTTCCAAAGCTGGCCCGAATTTTTCCGCAATGTTTATGACCCAACGTGTCTGGAGGCCCAAAAGCTAAACAGCATCCCGATCAAAACGCGCAAGTTTTTAGCCAAGCTGCACGAGCGGCTGGAACGTTTCATTGCCCATGACGATCAACCTCGGCTCGTTCATTGGGATATCTGGAGCAGCAACTTGCTTTGTGCATGCAATAGCGCAGGCGAATGGCGGATCAGCGCGTTGCTTGATCCGATGTGCAAATACGCCCATGCGGAAACCGAAATCGCTTATCTCGATCTGTTTCACACGATCACGCCCGCGTTTAGCAAGGCTTATCAGCAGCATTTCAAGCTGGACGACACTTATCACCGCGTGCGCAAGCCGATTTATCAGCTTTATCCGCTGCTCAATCATGTCTGCATGTTCGGCGCGGAATATTTGAAGCCATTGATGGCCATGGTCGATCGGGTCAGCCCGCTGGTTTGATCTGCTCCATCGCGAGTTTCATCGCATCGGGCTTGCTGGTCACACGATCCTCAAGTTGGGCGTCGTAAACCGTGTTCAGGATTTGCTTGAAGAGCTTGCCCGGCTTCAATCCTGCGGCGATCAGGTCTTCGCCGGTGATAAATGGCGGGGGGGCAAAATCTGTGCGCGCCATGGCATCGAGGGTTTCGTTCAGCTTGGAAATCAATGTT
>DATAPK010000084.1:0-1540 GCA_036265245.1 Tepidisphaeraceae bacterium
CGCTGCCAGCATTGCTGAAGCAAAGCCGCTTGCCGGTAGCGCTGGTGAACGCCGAATCCGATCTTCCCATTCCACAGGTGACGGCTGATGAATACGACGGCGCCCATCAGAGCACACGACATCTCATCTCTCTTGGCCACAAGAAAATCAGCTTTCTCATCGGCAAACAGCCGTCGCACTACAGCGTGACCGAGCGGCAGCGCGGATACACCGACACAATGCGCGCTGCGGGGCTGGAGCAACAGATTTCCATTCTCCTCGAACGGTCGGTGGAGGATTTCGCCGCGCTTATGCAACGCGGCGGCGCGGATCGACCCACCGCAGTGATCGTTTACACGCATTTCATGGCAATGAAGCTGATCCGCTTGCTCTGGGAGCACGGGATCAAGGTACCAGACGAATTAAGTGTCACAACCTTCAGCAACGCTTCGCCGGTGGAGGATTTCATCCCGCCACTGACGACGATGGCGCTGCCGACCGAAGAAATGGGCCGGGCAGCGGCGGAAATGGTGATCGAGCAGATTGATAGCGAAGGGAAGGCGCCGGCACGAAGGCTGGTTTTGAAGGAGACATTAATCGTCCGCCGGTCGACGGCGGAGAAATGACGACGTCGTAAAGGCGGATTTATCCTATTTTTGATTCTTCCGGAGGGAACATGATCGCGGAGCAAAGGCGGAAGCGTTATCAGATCATCCTGGGCGCAGTGGCGGCAATGAGTTACGTGTCGTGCGTTCAAGCTACGACCTATATCTGGTCCGGCTCGGTCAGCGGCAATAACTGGAATACCGCAGCCAATTGGACCACAGACATGGGCGCAAACGTTGTGCCGCCCCAATCGCCAACACCGCCAGACGTTACAGACCTCTTGTTCACCGGGTCCCTGACCGTTAACCAGACTTCGACTCAGAACATCGGCACGATCGACGTGAATTCGATCGTGATAAACGGGCAACCGACCGGGGCTGCCACGTTCACGATCAGCGCATCGAGCACCGGCGATCAATTCATCAATCTCGGCGCAGGCGGACTGACAGACCAGACGCCGGGGAGCGCCGGTAACGGCGGCACGGTTTCGCTTACCGGCGGCACAAATCGGAAGATCGTCCTCACCGCCGATCAAACCTGGAGGAACGACAATACATTTGGCATTCTCTCGCAACGCCGGACGATGGAGGGCGCGTTCAAAATCACCAAGGTCGGCGCCGGCACGATTGAATTGCAGGCAGACAACGCGAATTGGACTGGCGGACTTCAAATCGATGAAGGCGTCATCCGAACATCTAACTTCAGCGATGCGCTGGGAACCGGCCCGATTACCGTCAACACGACAAATAGCGTCGCGATCAGCGCATCGGGCTCAGCGCAAACCGATCAGATTGTCGCCGGCCCGGTGTCGCTGGCAGGTACGGGAAATTTCTCACTCCAGGGAAGCTGGAACTTTCAGTTCAACGGTAATGTGACGCTTTTGAGCGACAAGAACATCTCGGTCGGCAACATCGGCACGTTCAATGGCGGCGTGGTTGGCAGTTTCGGGCTCACC
>DATAPK010000085.1:0-12246 GCA_036265245.1 Tepidisphaeraceae bacterium
GACGAAGATCGCGTATTGTTTGCCGGCGATGAAGAACCCCAGCGGCAACCAAATCAGATTGGGCCTGTGGCGAGCGCAATAAAGCATCGCGGCGAAGCTGAGGATCACCATCGGTTCGGTCCACGCGGAATAAATCACGAATAGCGACGATGGACTTAGCAGAAGCATCGCAGCGGCGAGGGGGCCGGCGCGGTCGTACCAGGTGATGGCGATGAGGATCGCGGCGATTTCCAGGGCGAAAAGATGCGACCATCGAATATCGCCAAGCAGTCTGCCGGGCAGGTCGAACAGTAATGTGAGCGGCGGATAGGGGAAAGAGAACGTCATCCAGCCATTGACGGATGTGCCAGGGCCGTAATCGTTGGCGGGCTCGTAGATGTTGCGATAGCGAACGGTATAAGGATTCTGGCCGTGCATCAGGGCGGCAGTGGAATCCTGCTGAAAATCCCAGACATCAATATGCGGCGGGTTCATGCCGCGAATCACGTACGCGCCGGCGAGCAAATGGCCGGCAATCACAAAAGAGATTCCTAATTTTTGTCGATCTCGCAAAAGTAAGATCGCCCCGCTGCCCGCGATCAGCATCGCGATGATAAAAATCCAGATTGGCTCGGAATACGATCTGCGAACGCCGATCCCCCATAACAATAGTTGTCCCCATTGCACGATCAGAAACAGACGGATCAATCGAGCCGGGGAGATTTTCAAAAAGCTGACCGAGCGCCGGGAGGCGATGGACCGCAGGCCGAAAATCGCAGTGAGGATCGTTATGGAAAGCCACGCCATCGCGATTGGGTTCCATGTGCCGTTGTTGATGTTGATCGCCTGGCCGAGTGAAAACGCGGCGAGGATGAACATCACCGCCGCCTGCGTGGGCGCAGAATCTGCTTCGTCCGATATCTTCATTGCATCTCGCATGCGCGCAGTTTCTTCCACGTTCTGATATCGACCAGTATTTGGGCGGAACTGGAAAGTCTGTCAGACGAGGAGAGATAGTTGGCGTGATAGTTTCATAATTTGGATGGTTCCCACGGCAAGGCCATGGGCTTTGGGGGAATGTGCTGCTTAATTCGCGTTTCCCGTTGACTAAAACCGCATTGAATCAACAATCGGCGGTTCGGATAAATCTTTTTCGAGGTACAGACATGGTTTCTCTTCAAAATAAAACGGCGATCGTGACGGGCTCTTCGCGAGGGATTGGAGCGACGATTGCGAAGCAACTGGCCAAGGCCGGCGCGCAGGTGGTGGTGAACTACGCAGGTCGAAAAGATGCCGCCGATCAAGTCGTCAAATCGATCGAAGCCGGCGGTGGAAAGGCAATCGCCGTTCAGGGCGACGTGAGCAAGCCCGCCGACGCTAAAACTTTATTCGACGCCGCCATCGAAAAGTTCGGCCGCGCCGATATCCTCGTCAACAACGCCGGCATCATTCTGTACAAGCGCATCGAGCAAACTTCGGACGAAGAATTCGACCGGATTTTCGCGATCAACGTCAAAGGCACCTTCAACATGCTGCGCGAAGCGTCGAAGCGTTTGCAGGATGGTGGGCGGATCATCAACTTTTCCTCAACCACCACGCGGCTGATGCTCCCCACCTACGCCACTTATTGCGCCACCAAAGGAGCGGTTGAACAATTGACGCGTGTGTTCGCCAAGGAAGTGGGCGCGCGGAAGATCACGGTGAACATTGTCTCCCCAGGCCCGGTAAATACCGAGCTTTTTACGGATGGGAAAAGCGAAGCGGACATTCAGCGCATGGCGTCGATGGCCGCACTGGGACGCATCGGCGAGCCGGACGACATCGCCAACGTGGTGCTCTTCCTCGCAAGCGACGAAGCCGGCTGGATCTCCGGCCAAAACATCGGCGCCAACGGGGGAGTGGCCTGAGCAACGATGAAGCGATTGGCGGCGAATCGGATGTCACCGGGTTTCGTACCGAATTTTGCGGGTGATGAGTTGGAGAGTTCGTGTTGCGCATCGGGGCGTTGGGGATATGCAACCGAGAATTGGGGATGCGCCCCGTGATGATCGGGTTTCGCTACGCCCCTGTCGGGTTGCGCCCCGGAACTTTCGGATTCCAAGCCGAACGGTCCGGATTCACTACGCAGGCGTTCCGATTCATCCCGGCAGCGTTCCGGTTCAAACCGCGTTACGAAGCTTTTAACTGGGAATCAATCCGGATCGATGATCCCGCCACGGGATGAAATTCGGCCGTGTGCTCTTGATAAGCGATTTTGCACGGGTTTCCTGAGGTCGATTTGATCGTCGCGCTGGCGAGTTTGCCGTCTTTCCAATCGAGGCTGACTTCAAATCCGCCGCGGGCGCGGATGCCGTGCATCTGCCCGATTGGCCACGCGCTGGGAAGCGCGGGCAACAGGGTGATTTGATCGTCGTGGCTTTGCACGAGCATCTCATTGATGGCAGCAACGATGCCGAAATTGCCATCGATCTGATAAGGCGGGTGCGCGCAGAAAAAATTCGGATACGATCCGCCGCGCCATTCGCCCGGATGAGAACTTTTGTCGGCGGGCCTTAACATATTCAGCACCAGATTATGCGCACGATCGCCATCGCCCAGGCGCGACCACCAGCAGGCCTTCCACGCACACGACCAACCCGTCCCTTCATCGCCGCGGCGCTCCAGCGTGGTGCGGGCGGCTTTCAGTAGTTTCGGCGTGCGATTCGGCGTGATCTGCTTGCCGGGGAATAATCCGAACAAATGCGAGATGTGGCGATGGTGCACATCCGCTTCATCGTAATCCTCGATCCATTCCTGCAACTGCCCAAACTTTCCGATCTGCATCGGCGCGAGTTTGGCGAGGGCGTCGCTCAATTGCTTCGCAAAATCCGAATCCGAATCGAGTGCCTTGCTGGCGGCGATGCAGTTGGTGAAGAGATCGTGGATGATCTCCAAGTCAATCGTCACGCCATAACTGAGCGAATGCTTGACGCTGCCGATTTTGAAATCATTTTCAGGAGAAGTGGATGGCGCGGTAAGCAGCCAGCCGCGCTTTGGGTCAGTAACAAGAAAATCCAGCGCAAACTCCGCCGACGATTTCATGATCGGCCAGGCTTTTTTCAGATATTCGATGTCGGCGCTGAACGCGTAATGTTCCCACAAATGCTGGCACATCCAGGGGCCCGCGAGCGGAAACAGGCCCCAGCCGACGCCTTCGCCGGGCGAGGTGTAGCCCCAGACGTTGTGGATGGTGTGAACCGTCCACCCGCGCGTTCCGTAGTGCGTCTTCGCGGTCGCGGTGCCGGGCTTGACCATGTTGGCGATCAACTCATGCAGTGGCGGATAGCAATCGGCCAGGTTTGCCGTCTCCGCCAGCCAATAATTCATGTTGATGTTGGCGTTGGTGTGATAATCGCAATTCCACGGAAGCTGAACGCCATCGCCCCAGATGCCCTGAAGATTCGCGGGCAGACAATCGGGGCGAGAGCTGGAGATCAGAAGATACCGCCCATAGTGATAAAGCAATTCCGCCAGGGCGTGATCGTTCGTGTGATTTTCGACGTCGGTAATTCGCTCATCGGTTGGCCGAGACGGTTGATCTGCAATGTGAAGCTGTGCACGACGAAATAAGGATTGATGATCTTCGACGTGCCTCTTGCGAAGCTCGTCGAATGAAAACTTCGCTGCGGCATTGATCTGATCCGCAGTAAGTTTCTCAAACTCCTTCCCGCGATACGGAGGAACTGGCAAATGATCCGTCGCGGCGGCGAGAAGGATCGTGACGCTATCGGCGTCATCGATAAAAAGACTGTCGGCCTCAGCGCGCATCTTTCCGCCAGTTGGAATCGCGCGCACGCGGGCGAGATATTTCATGCCGTTGTCGTCCGTGCCGTTGAAAAGCTGGCCGGACATGATCAGTCCATTCTCGCCCGATTTTGTGGTCGTGAATCGCTCGTGGCGAGTGAGCTGGATACAAAGGCTGATCTTGCCCGGGCGATCTGCGCTGATGCGCATCACTAGGACTTGATCCGGACAACTTGAAAACACCTCTCGCGTGAATGTCGTTCCACCGATGGCGTAACTGGTGCGGGCTATGGCGCTATCGAGATCTAACTCGCGGCGATATTGAGCGACCTGAAGCGGCAAATCCGCCTCGCCATATCGCATCGCCAGTGTGAGATCACCAAGGGTTTGGTAAGAACCGTACGGCTTTTTTGATCCCGTTCCATATCCGCTGCCCACGCCGCGGCAGAGCATTTTTTCCTGAGCCAGCTTCTCCGCCTCAGCGGATTTATTATCGAAAAGCAGCTGCCGGACTTCCGGCAACGCGGCCAGCGCCCCCGGATTATCCGCCTCCTGCGGCCCACCCGACCAAACGCTCTCTTCATTCAACTGAAGCCGCTCAATCTCCACGCCACCAAACACCATCGCCCCGAGCCAGCCATTTCCGACAGGCAACGCTTCAAGCCACTGCGCGGCGGGCTTGCGGTACCAGAGGGAAAGAGGCTGGGCAGGTGGGGCGGCCTCTACGGTGAGGATGAGAGAGGGTTGGGTGCTGGCAGATGGCATATAATAATCTCGCTTGCAATTCGTTCATGATGAAAGAGGTTGCGCTTCCGATAAAAGTTTTTGCCAAATAGATTCAAGCCCAAGTTGTTCGATCCAATGAAGCAAGTATTCCATATCAAGCCTCGGCCGCTGCAACTCATACACGCTTAGCGCATCGCGATATTGCCTTTCGCTTTCATAATCTTTGGCCCATTTGAGTTTCTGGATGAGATGATCCTCCGCGCAAGGAAGGAAAGCGAAATACCTGCAATCGTAGCGAGGTATCGCCGAGAAAATGCGCTGCGATCAAATGGCTTGTCTCTAAACATCCGAAAGTCGATCTTGTCGCCGCTGGAAAATTCCATCAGTTGGAACTGATCACCACGCACGATCGCTTCCCGTGCCGCAATTTCATCAAATGCGAAATCGCTCGACGGAAAAGCCGATGAAAGTTTTGTCACATCAACTGCCTGGATTTGCACGACAACGTCGACATCGTGAGTAGATCGAGGCTCGCCAAGCACACTTGTTACATGCGAACCCGTGAGCATGTAAGGAATGCTTGCCTCTGCAAGAGCATTCACGACCCGAGCTAAGAGTTGTTGCTGTGAAAGCGACACATTCGCTCCAGATAGATCGCATGCAATTCGGTCGCCGTTTTATCCGGGAAACGCTGCCGCAGGCCTTCTTTGAAAAGCTGTCTCGTCATCTCCGATAGCTCGAACGCCTTCATCAGTCGCTGTGTCGGTGTCATTCGATTCAATACCTCCAAATAGGCGCGGCGGGCGGAGGGAGATGGCTTAGGAATCTTCGCAAACATCATCTTGATTGTAGCTGGGAATATGCTGAAGCACATCTTCAAGCGATGCTATTCTCGCAAAGCGTCCGGTTCGATCCCATTCGCCTCACACCACTCCCGATATGCGCCTGGCGAAATCTCGCTCGGTTTGATCTCGCTTCGCCCGCCCCAGAAAACATTGGTGTAGCTCACATCAATGCCGACGTTTTTGAGATGCTCATCGATCGCCGCTTTGTGGGCGAGAACGAGATTCTTGTCCGTGCCGTGGGCAACGCCCATCACATTAACGTTGCCGAACTCGGGACCCGCCTCGCGCCAATAAGCATGCGTCATGATATGAAATCGGCCGACCTCGCGGCCCGCATCGATCTCTCGCCCAACGGGCACTGCCCAGTGAAAGAGCGCGTTGTATTTCGTCACCTGCTCGCCGCTGCTGAGCTGTTTGACGTGCTCGAGGAAGGTGCTGAATCGGCCGATCACTTTGCGATCGTTCAGGCTTTTGGCAACGCGATGAAATTCTTCGATGGAAATCCCGCTCGCCGCTGCACGCGGCTCCCACAGATCGCGGCGAATCTCATCGGGCGTGAATTCTCGTTTCAATTCCACCAGCACTCGCCAATCAAGATCGCTCAGTTCAACAAGATTCGTATCAAGAACAACCGCCAACTCCTCACTCTTGCTGCCCGGCTCCATGCCGCGCCGACGAACATGCCCCACTCCAAGAGCGAAAAGTTTCTTGGCCGGCAATAGCTTAAATGTTTCGCATCCCGTCTGCTTCGCCAGAAATTCGCAATGCTTCTGCATCGAAAATCCCTGCGGAACTTTAAGCGTCGTCCATAGCCGATATTTCGATCCTGCGATGGCTTGATCCGTTGAGCGGATGACAACATGCCCGCTGAACGGGTCTTTCTGAAACATATAATCGAACGCCGCGGTGAGTTTTTCTTCCGGCACCCGCCAGGCGATCAATGCACCGCGTGCAAGATTGGTGGCCATCAGCGTCTGCCGCACCCGGCGGATCGTTCCCGCGCGCAGCATCGCCGCGATGCGCTCGATCACCGTCGCCTCGTCCAACCCGGTCTGCCGCACGATCTCGCCGATTGGATCGGGCTGATATCCCTGAATTTTGTCTTCGGAGATCGAAAGTATCTTTGCATTGATAGAATCAGCAGTGCTGACGGGAACGCTCGACAGGGTATTCATCACGATCATTTTATTCTTTCGAGCGCTCATACACCACAATGACACACCGTGATGGTTGGAATGACGCGAGGAGGATATCTTTTAGCAAGCTATTGTTGGGCCATTCACAAAGGAGACCACGCGTTTGAACGAAACGGCGGCTTATTCCGTGCAACCCCTGAAGGCGCAGCAGCGCGCCGGATCATCGTTTATGCGCCTGCACTGGGTCGGCGCTGTCGCGATGAGCGCGTCAATCTTTATCTGCTATTGGCCCGCGGTCCACGGCCATTTTATATGGGATGATGAATCGCACGTAACCGAAAATCACGCGTTGCACAGCCTGAATGGATTAGCGCGAATCTGGTTTATCCCCGGCACCACGCCGCAATATTATCCGCTGACGCATACCTCTTTCTGGATCGAATATCACCTTTGGGAACTGAATCCGACAGGCTATCACATCACCAATATCCTGCTGCACTGCGCGAGCGCGATTCTCCTCTGGCGGCTGCTTCTATTGCTGGAAATCCGCGGCGCATTTGTAGCAGCCGCCATTTTCGCGCTGCATCCGGTAAACGTTGAAAGCGTGGCGTGGATCACCGAGCGAAAAAACACGCTCGCCACCTTTTTCGCTCTGTTGTCGATGCTCTGTTATCTGCGAATCCCCGACAGAAAATATAAAAGCTCGCTGATTCTGTTCGGCGGTGCGTTGCTCAGTAAGACGATCACGTCGTCGCTTCCCGCGGTGCTTCTGGTTATTGCGTGGTGGCAGCATGGCCGGATTGAATGGCGGCGCGATGTGAAACCCTTGATTCCGTTTTTTGCTCTTGGCCTGGGAATGAGCGTCATTACCTCGCTGATGGAATACACGCGCGTGGGCGCGCACGGCCCGGAGTGGGCGCTTTCGTTTACGCAGCGATTGCTGATCGCCAGCCACGCTATTTGCTTTTATGCAGCAAAACTCGCCTGGCCGGCTCCGCTTGAATTCAGTTATCCGCGATGGCAGGTCACCCCAACCAATCCGCTGCAATGGATTTATCCAGCCACGATTGTTCTTGTCGTGGGTATTTTGATATGGATCGCCCGACGATGGACGCGGGCTCCGCTGGCTGCGACGCTGATCTTCATCGGCACTTTGTTTCCAGCGCTGGGGTTCATCAATCTTTACCCGATGCGATTTTCGTTTGTCGCCGATCACTTTCAATATCTTTCTGCCCCGGCTCTTTTCGCATCAGTTGTTGCCGGGCTTGCGATCCTTCTTCAACGCAAACCCGTTTTGAGAATTCTATTCGCGGCCTTCTTGCTCGGTTCATTGGCTTTGCTTACTTGGCGCCAGGCACACATTTATCAAGGCCAACTCCAACTCTGGACGGATACACTTCAAAAAAATCCGTCGTCCTGGCTGGCGCATGAATGGATTGGCAACGCGTTGAAAGAGGCTGCCGTGCAGGATCAACAGGCGGGTAACGCCGCTGCCGCAAAACAGAAGCTCAATGAAGCACTGGATCACTATGACGCATCGGAAAAGCTCCACGGAGAAAATGGTGATGTGAATCTGGCGCGCGGCAATGCGCTGATGGCCCTTGGCCGATATAATGACGCACTCGCCGCTTTTCGTCGGCAATTGGTTCAAACCCCTCTCAATACATTAGCTCACCTTAAAATCGCGGCATGCGATGAACAATTGGGACGACCGGAAAACGCCGTTGCAGAATTGAAAGCATCGCTTGCCGCGGACCCGAACAGTGCAAGCACGTTGCTCGATCTGGGGATGCTGCTGGCGCAACTCGCTCGGCCGGCCGAGGCGCGTCCTTATTTAGAGAGATATCTTCAGGGTCGTCCGGACGACGCCGAAACGCATGTCGCGCTGGGATATGTTTATGGCCAATTACAAATGTTCGACGATGCTCGCAGGGAATTTCTCCTTGCATTGACCCACGACCCCAACTTACAAACTGCCCACCAGGGCCTAGCTCTGCTTCGCCAGGCTAAGGCGATCCCGTAACCGAGAGGAACAAGCGACGTGTCAAAACGAATTGCCATGATCGGGGCCGGCTCAATCGGATTCACACGCCGCCTAATGCGCGACGTTCTCGCCGTGCCCGAATTGGCCGATACCACATTCGCTCTGACAGATATCTCACAAACCAATCTCGACATGGTAGCCCAGCTTTGTCGGCGAGATATCGAATACAACAAATTGCCTGCCAAAATCGTCTCAACCACCGATCGCCGAAGCGCGATCGCCGATTCAGATTACGTCATCTGCATGATCCGCCAAGGCGGGCTCGAAGCGTTTCAAACCGACATCGACATCCCCCTGAAATATGGCGTGGACCAATGCGTCGGCGACACCATCTGCGCCGGCGGAATCATGTACGCCCAGCGCACCATCCCCGCATTGCTCGATTTCTGCCGCGACATCCGAGAGGTTGCCAAGCCGCGAGCGCTGTTTCTCAATTATTCCAACCCCATGGCGATGAATACGTGGGCGTGCAACAAATATGGAAACGTGCGAACAATTGGATTGTGTCACGGCGTCCAGGGAGCGCACTGGCAAATCTGCAAAGTCGTCGAAAACTGGGCACGTCGTGAAAAGATGATTGCCCAGAACGAAACCGTCGAGATGAAAGACGTTCACGTGATCGCCGCCGGATTGAATCACCAAACGTGGTTCACCCAGGTTCGCTGGCGGGACATCGACTTCATCCCCAAGCTGCCGGAAATCTTCCCGCTCCACGATCACTATCGCGAAACCGAGAAAGTGCGCATCGATGTCCTTCAGCGCTTCGGATATTACTCGACTGAATCGAATGGCCATCTCAGTGAATATCTCCCCTGGTATCGCAAGCGCGTCGGCGAAATCCCGCAATGGATCGCCCTTGATAGCTGGATCAACGGAGAAACCGGCGGATATCTGCGCGTCTGCACCGAAGGCCGAAACTGGTTTGAAACCGATTTCCCCAACTGGCTAAAAGAAGAATCGCCGAAAATCACCGCTAAAGATCGCAGCCAGGAGCATGGCAGCTATATCATCGAAGCACTGGAAACAGGCCGAACCTATCGCGGCCATTTCAACATCGTCAATCGCGGCCACATCACCAATCTGCCCGATGGCTGCTGCATCGAGATTCCCGGCTATGCCGACAAGAACGGCATCAACATGCCCATCGTCGGCGACCTTCCCCTTGCATGCGCGGCGACGTGTTCAGCAAGTGCCCGCGTGCAGGAAATGGGAATGGAAGCCGCCGTGCATGGCAATGTCACCCTGCTCAAGCAGGCGATGCTGCACGATCCACTGGTCGGCGCGGTTTGTAATCCCGAGGAAATCTGGCAGATGACCGATGAGATGCTCGTCGCACAATCCCAGTGGCTGCCGCAATACAAGAATGAAATTTCAAATGCGAAAAAACGCCTGAGCGATCACGAGCGCAACGGCACACGCGTCAAGCTAGCCAAAACGCAGGGCGCGGCACGACAGCACACCAAGACCGTAGAAGAAATGACAAATGACAAAGCCGAAGCCCGCGCCAACGCCGCGGCGGCGGATAAAGGCAAGATGACAACGACAGTCTGATCGGCAAAACGCTCGTTCCCGAACCTGCGGCGATCGTGGGCGTGGTTTTTGGGTTGAGCGTATTGATTCCGGCGCTGAAATTCTGCCGCGATGGCGCTAGCGGCGCTCCAAAGTCGCTTGCGCCATCGCGACCACGCGTAAGAACAAATTCACACCATCGGATTCTTCCGATAGCAAAGCTGGATCGGCATCCCCCACGGGTCGCGCAAAAACGCCAGCACATCCCCCGCCGGCGTCGTGTCCGGCTCCATCAGCTTCGTCGCCCCGGCCTCAATCAGCCGCTGCATCGTCCCAAGCACATCATCACAGACAAACGCGATATGCAGGTAAAGCGGGTCCATCTTAAATAGATCCGGCGGCGGCACTTTCGGATTGTTATAAATCTCCAGCATCACCTTCCCGCTGGCATCGGCGATAAACCGCGTCGGCACCGGGCTCTCAATCGCCCGCTTGATCGTGAACCCCAGATTCTTCACATACCAATCCCCCATCGCCCCCGGCTCCGCCACCTGAATGCCCGCATGTTCGATCCGCATGGTTAGTCACTCCTTGCCCAAAATCCGAAGCATAAGATTATTCAAATAAATAACTTACGATCTATCGGCAGAAATCTCAAGCAATTCGTTTGCTGAAATCAAACAGACGTTTTAATCTGGCGTAGAATACGCATGGACTTGGAACACGTAAAAACCAGGCAGAGGCTCCTTGAGGTCGCCGGATCGGTCTTCGCCGAGCATGGTTTTCAAAACGCCACCGTCCGCGAAATCTGCAAGCTTGCCGACGCCAACATCGCCGCCATCAATTACCACTTCGGCGATAAACAAAAGCTCTATTCCGAAACCTTGCGATACTGGGTTCGCGAATCGCTCGCAAAATATCCACCGAACCTTGGCGTCGATGAATCTGCCACGCCGGAGCAGAAACTTCACGCGTATGTGCGCTCCTTCTTCTGGCGAATTTTCGATGAAGGCCGCCCCTCGTGGTACGGCAAGCTGATGGCCCGCGAGATGATCGAACCAACGCACGCTTTGGACATCTGCGCTCAAGAAACCATGCGTCCCATCGGCGATGCGTTGCGAGCCATCGTTCGGCTGATCGTAAAAGAAATATCCGAGGACGATCTTCGACGCATCTCGTGCAGCATCATTGGCCAAATCGTGTTCTATCATCATTGCCGCCCCGCACTCGATAAGGTTTTTCCCGGGCAATGCTTCACGGCGGAGGAGATCGAGAAACTGGCCAATCATGTAACGCAATTTTCGCTGGCTGCCCTTAAGGGAATGAATGAACCTCATCGCGATTAAAATGCTGAAACCCCAGCAAGCCAAGCTCTCGCAGGCGCAAGTCGCCTCGATCGAACCACACCCAAAAGCAACCCAGACCCAAATCAAATGCCGCATCGTTCCCGCCCAGGCCAAGGCCTTTGTCCGCGGAAATCGCGATCTTGCGGCCGATCCCCAATTCGTTCGCGTCGAGCCTAATGTTATGCCGAAAATGAGTTTAACCGTCGAAAGCACCAAACGGGCCGAGACCCACGCCCTTCAGGTGATTTACGCCGTTGCACCCGACAAGCTCCCCGTGTATGTCGGTCAACGAATAGACGTCTATATCGAGGCAGAGCAAGGAACTTCCAGATGAGTATGAACCGTTTCCCCAAGCGATTGATTCAGATCACGACGTTGGTTTTAGTGGTGATCGCCGGCTGCAAGGTCGGGCCCAATTATCAAAACCCGAAGATGCCCATGCCGGCGCAATTCGGCGAATCCACCACCCGGCCCACCAGCCGCCCCTCCGTTGACATGACGCGCTGGTGGGATGCGTTTGATGATCCGCTTCTCAATTCAATCATCGATGATGCGGTTCAGCACAATCTCGATCTGAAATCCGCCACCGCGCGCCTCCGTCAGGAACGCGCCCTGCGCGGCGTCACGGCGGCCGATTGGTTCCCAACCGTTAACGTAGATGGCTCGTACGATCGCCAGCGCCGCACGGGCATCACCTCCGGCACGATCAGCGGCACCGGCGGCAACGGCAATGGAGGCACAACCATCAACGGAACCAACCGTTATAGCAGCCTCTGGAGCACTGGCTTTGATGCAACGTGGGAACTCGACATCTTCGGCAGCGTCAGCCGAAACGTCGAAGCCGCCAACGCTGATGTCGAAGCTGCCGTCTTCGATCG
>DATAPK010000086.1:0-2943 GCA_036265245.1 Tepidisphaeraceae bacterium
CGCCCCCGGTTTAGCCCCAACCTCCCCCAAATCTATCGCAGGCTCGGTTGTCGGCTCCGTCGTCGCTTCCGCCGTCGGCTGCGTCGCCGGCAACACCAGCGTCTGAAACCGATCCCCCTTCACAAACGCCTGATCCAGCCATTTCTTCTCAGAAATATATCCCCCCAAGTCTATTATATAATGAACTCCCTTAAACCCCTTCAAATCCGGCCAGACATTCCCGCTGCTCTCTCGAAAGCTGCTTAACCCCCCCGGGTCGGCATACACCGGCGCCGACCAGTTGTCCGTCAATTTCAATTTGGGCGCGATGTACAGATTATTCCGCACCGTGATCCCATCCACCTTCCCCGTTACCCGCAAAAAATTCCCTTTCAAGCCGCGATTCACGCCCGTGTTGTTGATGATCGTGATATCGCTGTTCCCACGCTGATATTTCTCGTCATATCCCTCAACGATAAAACACGACCAGTCGTTCCGATTGATCAGGTTGTTCCGGCACATCACATGATCCGTGCCGTGGTTGATATAAACATAACTGTTGATTTCGTTTCCTTCGATCACCGCCCAGTGCCATCTCGCCTTGGGATTATTCCACCCATCCCCCTTCCCCAACGGCCCGATCAAGAGCTCCCCCACCGGAATCACATTGTTGACAACATACACATAACTCCCCGAGTGAATCGTCATCGCCCCCTTGCTCACATCCAATTGGTCTCCGCCTTTGTTGGGCGCGCGACGATCCAGATTCGAGAAATTATTGTACGCAATCAGAATCCGATCCGCCCCGCCCACGCGCAAACAATGCTCACGCGTCGAATTCACCACCGTGTTGCCAAGATAAACATGATCGCTTCCCTGCACCCACGCAAAATAACTTCGTAGCCCCGTCTCCAGCGGACACGAATTATCGATCGCCATCACGCCATGCGGCTCCTGATTGCCGTTGATCCCGTAACCCACATTCAAAAACACACAGTTGCGAACCGTCGTGTTCTGCCCGCTCGGCTTCACGCAATCCGGCATGCCGGTTTTGTCTGCCCCCTGCGAAAACTTCGAATCAAACGCCAAATCTTGAAACATCGCATCGGAAGTGTTCCGGGCGGTCGTGAAATAAGGAACGTCTTTTTTCAAGCCGGTGAAAAAAATCACCGGACGATCTCCAGCCGGCTGCGTCGTCGCCTGCTTCGGCTTGGCCGGATCATCGTAAGCCCCAATAATCACATTGCTGCGTTTGATCTCCAGCGGCGAAGAAATTTCAAAAATATCCCCGCGCCGAAGCAAAATCCGCGAATCCTCCCGCAACAATTTCCCTGCCCGCGCCAGCGTTCTCACCGGCTGCTGCGGCGTGTTCCCAAAGCTCCCGTCATTCCCGTTGCCCGCCACATAAATCGTCTGCCGCGAATCATTATCAATGATAAACGCCTTCTTCATCACCCGCTGATCCCCCGCCTCATCCGTCAGCGTCAGCGCCACCGTGTAATTGCCCCCCCGATTGTAAATATGCGCCGCGTTCCACCCCACAAGCTTGTTGTATTTCGACTCCGCCGTCCCATCCCCAAAATCCCACTCATACCTCGCCGTCAGCACCGTCCCATGCGCCAGCGGAATGTTCACCGCGTTCACATGCAACGTATACGGCGCCATGCCCGCAGTGAGGATGACACTAAACGAATCCTGCAAATCCGGCCGAGTCGCCGGTGCCGCACTCAAAAGTGAAACCATCAATCCTACTAAAAGGATTCGATAGTGCTGAAATACATTCACCGCAGAGACGCAGAGATCGCAGAGAAAAACAAATCCATTTTTAATTTCTTCTCTGCGCCCTCTGCGCCTCCGCGGTGAAAAATCGAATTGTGCTGAACCCATGATTCACCGAGTTTCAGCCCCACTGAAGCGCCAACTGCTCCCCCACCGACGGCCGCACCCGCACGGGGCGTAGCCACTCCGTCCGCTCCAACTGCTCCGCCAGCGTCAACCGTTTCGCGATCCGCGCATCCTCATGGAACATCATGCGCAGCAGCTTCGGACAGTTGCACTCCCGGCTGCGATGCAGCAAAACCACATGCGCCGGCATTGCCGACCCCGTCGCCTCGCACCGATCCAGAATCATCCGAATCGCCTCCAACGCCTGCGCATTCGACAAATGCCCCGCCCCATTCATGATCCGCTGCTTCAAATACCAAGGCCGCGAACTGCTAAGCTGCATCTCCGAATCGTAATTGCTCTCCAGCGCCAAAATATCCAGCTCACAAAACCGCTCGATCAATCGCTTCGGCACTCGCCCCAGATCCGTCGCAAACCCCACCCGCGCCCCAAATCCGCCGATCACAAATCCCGACGATCCCATCCGATCGTGCGCCAGCGGAATCGAATGAATTTCCACTCCATCCAGCGGCGAAAAGCTCTTGCCGTTAAACGGACAAATCAATTTCTCAAACGCCGCGATCATCGCTTTCCGTGGCCCACCCATCTCGTTCCCGGAAGCATCATCCATCGTCTCCAGGCACGCCCCGGATATCCACGTTGTCCGCTCCACCGCCGTCATCACTTCTTCCACACGATGCTGATCGCAAAAAACGCGAATGCCCCGCGCCACGATCGTCTTCATCCACCCCACCTTAAAATGATCCGAATCCAGATGCGTCAGGCAGATCGCCCGCACATCCCCCAGCGTAACCCCCGTCCCTTCCATCCTTTTCGCACAAGTCCGCGGCCCAATCCCGCAATCAATCAACATCACCCCGCTTGGCACCCGAACAATAGAACAATTCCCTGCCGACCCACTCGCGAGAATGCACAATTCCAACGACATCCGTGTCGCGAGATTGTAGAAGGAAAAAAAGGTTGGGCAAACCCAATTCACAAATCACAACTCGCAACTCATAAAAAGCTCCAAATTCAAAGCACCAAATAACAAACAAAACCCAAGCACAAAATTCAAAA
>DATAPK010000087.1:0-9049 GCA_036265245.1 Tepidisphaeraceae bacterium
GATGAAGATTCTGTCGTCGTTATTGTGGTCGGCTAATCGACGCAGGCCAACAAGCCACTGTAGGGGATCGGCCCAGCACAATAGTCCCTGTGATTCTTTTATTTACCCAGCCGAACCTCCGCGAGGGGCTTACAGAATGAATTAAACAACCGCGAACATCCGCGAATCGATCCGCAATTTGCTCAGCACTCCGCGAATGTCCGCGAGGCGGTTACTTATTCGCTCAGCCTCTCGCGAACATCCGCGAGCGGCTCGCCGATTGGTTTGGCGATGGGCGAACGTCCGCGAGGGTCTATGCGATTGGAACAGGCATCGGCGGACGTTCGCGGGCGACTCAAACGGTGGTTTTCTGCCTCAAAAGACGCGTCCCGTCTCATTTTCTTGTTGATCACTCAATCGCCACTGCTTCTGCGCCGATAGAGGCGATGGGAGGTGGCGAAGTGCGATTGTTGCCGGATTTGCGGCGACAGGGAGCGACGCCATGGGTAAGGATTATATTCCTGAGAAGGACATCAAAGCGGCCTGCTGGATGAAGCGGTTTGCGCGGACGCTGGTCGAGCAGCCGGATGCGTATCGCACGACGCCGGAGGATGCGGCGGAGATCGATGCGCTGGTGCTGGCGTTTCGGACGGCAAATGCGAACTGCTGGCCAAGCGCGATTCGGAATCGCGCGCGGAAATGCACGAAGGACGTCGCCCGCAAGGCGGCAGAGAAACTCGTCCGCCCCACTTCACAGCGGATTCGCACTGATCCGCGCATCGCGCCGGATCTGAAAGTGATGATCGGGCTCAAACCCCCAGGCAAACGCCGCAGACAAATCCCCATGCCGCAGAGCGTGCCGATACTAACTCTTTCGGCCCCGATGTCGGGCGTGGTGAGCATCAAGGTAACTGATTCGATCAGCATTCGGCGAGCAAAGCCGACCGGGGCCAAGGGGCTCGAATTGTGGGAGCGCTTTCACCCGGTCGAAGAAACCAATGCGCCGATTGCGAATCCATCGGATGGGGATTCATCGAAAACTTCCGCCAATGCGGGCGGCCCGGGCGAATCGTGGCGATATGTCGGCTTGTATACGCGCACGCCGATCGAGGTTCATCCCTCGATCACAAAACCGGGCGATGGGGTGAGCTATGTTGCCCGGTGGGTTACGCAGCGTGGCGAGCCTGCTGAGTTCGGACAAATCACTGCCATCCGCCCGGTCTTTAGCGTCACTACAAAACTGGGCATGCTGATGCAGCGCCGCCGCAGAATGGCGGCGTGAGGCACGCTCATGTGGCAGACAAGAATGTCTGCCCCACCGGGATTTCAATCTGAATCGACACTGAAATCCCCCCGACCAATTCCCTCCCTCGCCCTAAACCGTTACAATCCAGCCCGTTGCAGAAAGGTGTTAATCCGTGGCCCAAGCCGAAATTATTGTTGCCGATGACAAGCTCCTGCCGCAGGCGGTGGAGCTTTATAATGCTGTCTTTCGCCCCAAGCGCGAGATCGATTTCTTTAAACGCCGATTCATGGCGAGATACAACGCGCTGACGTTGATTGCCCGCATGAACGATAAGCCGGTGGGATTCTGGGTGGGCTTCGAGCTTAAGCCCGGCATGTTTTATCACTGGATGGGGGCGGTGGTGCAGGACTTGCGCCGGCACGGGGTGGGCAGGCAGCTTCAGGAAGCGCAGCAGGCGTGGGCGAAGGATCACGGCTACGAATACATCCGTTGCGAGTGCATGAATCACCAGCGAGAGTTCATCCATTTTGCGATCGAACTCGGCTACGACATCGTCGGCATCCGCTGGGATTCAACTCACGCGGATAATCTGGTGGTGTTTGAGAAGAATTTAATTGAGTGATTCGTAAATACATAAATACGTAATTACGTATTTATGTATTTACGTATTAGCAGTCACCATGTCCCCTGCTGATTTTGACCAATGGCTTTTGCAGGATTTTCGCCCGCCGCTGGTGATGGGCGTGCTGAATGTCACACCGGACAGTTTCAGTGATGGGGGAAAATATGCGACGACGGATGCTGCGATTGCGCGGGCGGAGGAGATCGCCGATGCGGGTGCGCACATTATCGACATCGGCGGCGAATCGACCCGGCCCGGAGCGGAGCCCGTTTCACCAGACGAGCAGATTCGCCGTGTGGTGCCGGTGCTGCAGGCGGTGGCGCATCGCCTACCGGTGCTGTTCAGCATCGACACCACCAGCAGCGAAGTGGCGCAGGCGGCGCTCGATGCGGGGGCGGCGATCATCAATGACATTTCTGCCGGGCGGGATGATCCGCATATTCTGACTCTTGCGGGGCGTAAGCGTTGTCCGATCATCCTGATGCACATGCTCGGTCGGCCCAAGACGATGCAGCAGGCGCCGCATTATGAAGAGGTGACGCCGGAAGTCGCGGGGTTTTTGAACGAGCGCATCGTGACGGCGGGCATTCATGGCGTCGATCTGGATCGCATTTTGCTTGATCCGGGCATCGGTTTCGGCAAGATGCGAATGCACAATCTTCAACTGCTTCGCAATCTGCGGGAGTTGACCGTGCTGGGCAGGCCGCTGGTTATCGGTACAAGCCGCAAGCGATTTATCGGCGAAATTACCGGAGAAACCGACCCCGATAATCGACTCTTTGGCACGGCTGCGACCGTCGCCTGGAGTTTGGCCAACGGCGCGTCCATCGTGCGTGTCCATGATGTTGAGCCGATGATGAAAGCGGTCCGCATCATTCAGGCGATTATTGAAAGTTAATGCGAATCATCCTTTGGATTGATGATTTTGCTTGGAGTATAGTTTCAGCGCGTGATTCAGGCATTGTTCAACATTTTCCGCCCGAACCCGTGGGTGGTCCTGACCCAGTGGGTCTTGATCGGCTTCGTGGTCTATTGGGTGGTGCGATTCTTGAGGGGCACGCGCGGAGCACGATTGCTCAAGGGCATCGCGCTGGTGCTGATCTTCAGTTATCTGATCGTCGATCTCGTGGGCCATAAATTCAAGCTCGACGAGGTCGTTTATTTATACACGTTGTTTGTGCAGAACGCGGCGATCGCGGTGGTGATCGTCTTCCAACCCGAACTTCGCCGCGCCATCATGCGGCTAGGGGAGACACGATTGTTTCGCGGGTTCTCCAGCCAAGTGGGCGAAGAGATCGAGCAGCTTGTGCAATCTGCGATGTATCTCTCCAAGCGGAAGATCGGGGCGTTGATCGCGATGGAGCGAGAAACCGGGCTGGGCGGAATCGCCGAGAGCGGCACGCGAATCAATGCGGATTTGAGCGCCCCGTTGCTGAATACGATTTTCTATCCAAATTCGCCGCTGCACGATCTGGGCGTGGTGATCAGCCAGGGAAGGATCGCCTTTGCGGGCGTACAGTTTCCGTTGGCGGAGGAAGGGACGCTGGAGCGAGAGCTCGGCAGCCGGCACCGTGCGGCAGTTGGGCTGGCCAGCGAAACCGATGCGGTCATTATTGTTGTTTCAGAACAAACCGGCGATGTGAGCATCGCCGAAAGAGGCGTGCTGTTTCGCAAGCTCACGCCCGATGCCCTGCGCGGCATGTTGACTGAACTGCTCGGCGGATCAGAGGGAAAAAGTTTTAGTCCAACAGAATTGCCGCCCGAACCCGAGCCCCCGCCCTCGGCAAGCGATCCGCAGCCGAGCACGGATGGTTAAGGCCGGCAGATCGTTTAGCCGGCGAGCATGCTCGCCGGCTACACATGGACAAGCGATGCCAGACGGGACAGAACCGTCTGAATCACGAAAATAAGATCGAACAATGCCTCTCGTCGAAACCATTTCCGCCAACGCAACACCCGCGATTCGCTGGTTCAGGGAGCTTTTTACGCGACAGTCATTGATTGCCGGCCTGAAGACGGCGGCGTGGGTCGTGCCGCTGACGATTGCGATCTGGTTTTACGCCGCCCAGCAAAAACCCTCCGATTCGGTGACTCAGGCGCTTCAAATCCAGTTTCATACCAACGACCCCGATCGGATTGTCGCGCCGGTTAACCCGGCGGATACCACGATCATGGTGAAGCTCAACGGGCCCAAGGCCGCCGTCGATGATGCCGTTCAAGCCTTCAGCAAGCCGGGCGATAACCCGATCGTGCGCATCGATGTGCCGACAACGCTGGCCAATGGACAACCCCGGCCTGACGAACCGACTAATCTAACCATCAGCGACCGCGTCCGCGATGCGGAAATTTTCAAGACATATGGCGTGACGGTCAGCGACGTTTCGCCGGCGTCCATCAATGTAAACATCGACACCATGAAGACGATCGACGTGCCTGTGAAAATCGCGCCGGACAGTCCCGTGGAGAAAGGGAGCGAGACCTTCGTTCCGCCTACCGTCAAAATCACCGCACCGGTTCGGATCATCCAGAATGCCAGGGAATCCGTCACCGCCAACCCGCGCATTCCGACCGAAGGCGACGCCGGGATGCCGGGCAGCCATGTGAATATTCTCGTGCCGGTTGCCGCATCGATTAGCGGCGAGAACGTCGCCATTTCACCGAATACCGTGAAGGCAAGTTATACAATCAAGCAGAACGATACGACGGCGGACATTCCTTCACTGAGCATCCTTCGACTTTTTGGCGGCGGGTTGGAGGATCAGTATTCGGTTGAGGGGGCGCAGACGAATATTCGAGTGACGATCAGCGGGCCTAAGGATCAGGTCGATCGTGTCATGAATCATCTCAATACCGACAATCCGCCTTACGCCTATTTTCGAGTCGATAGCAGCGAATCATCCCAGCCGAGCATTACGAAGCAATTGAGGTATGAATGGGGGGAAGCGAATATCCGGGTGTTGGCGAATCCTCCAAATGCCGTCACCTATAGCGTTAAAAAGCGGCAATCCGGTTCGTAATTTCCCTTTTTCGACCTTCCGCGGCCCGGCTGCTAGAATACCGGCGTATGGAAGATTTGAAGCAATACGTCGAAACGGTTGGCCGCAATGCGCGTAAAGCATCGGCCAAGCTAGCGACTGTTTCCGGCGCGACGAAAATCGCCGCGCTCACCCGCATGGCCGCTGCGATCCGCGCCGGCAAGCAGCAACTCATCGACGCGAATTCCCAAGATATCACCGCAGCGCAGAAGGCCGAGCTTGCGCCAGCGCTGGTCGAGCGACTGAAGCTCAACGACAAGCGCGTTGAATCGATGGCCGTCGGCATCGAGCAGATCGCGCAGCAGATCGATCCCGTCGGACAGACCATCGAAGGATATATCCGGCCCAACGGATTGCGCGTTGAAAAGCGACGCGTGCCGCTCGGCGTGGTCCTGTTCTTTTACGAATCCCGCCCCAACGTCACCAGCGACGCGGCGGCGCTTTGCATCAAGAGCGGCAACGCCGTCATCCTTCGCGGCGGCAAGGAAGCCTTCCACTCCAACCGGGCCATCGCGAATATCATCTCCACCGCCCTCGGCGAGGCCGGTTTACCGGCCGGGTCCGTTCAGTTAATCGAATCCACGGACCGAGCCTTTGTCCCCCACCTCCTCAAGCTCGACAAATACATCGACGTCGCCATCCCCCGAGGCGGCGAATCGCTCATCCGCACCGTCGTCACCGAAGCCACCATGCCGGTGCTCAAGCATTTCACCGGCAACTGCCATATCTACATCGATCGCTCCGCCGGCGAGATCGAAGAGCAGGTGCGAAAGGTGTGCGTCAACGCCAAGACCAGCTATCCCGGCGGCGCAGTGTGCAACGCGGTGGAGCATCTCCTGTTTCACAAAGATATCGCGGCGGAATTGTTGCCGAGAGTGTGCGCCGATTTGGCGGCAAAGAATGTTGAGATTCGGGGAGATGAGCGAGCGAAGAAAATATACCCGGCCGCTAAAGCGACCTCGCCGGAAGATTGGGCGACGGAATATCTTGCCTTTATCGTGGGCCTGAAAGTCGTCGATTCGTTGGATGAAGCCATCGAGCACATTAACGAATACGGCAGCCATCACACCGACGGAATCCTCGCCACCGATACGCAGGCGATCGACGAATTTGTCGCTCGCGTCGATTCCGCCAGCGTGATGGTCAATGCTTCAACCCGCTTCGCCGACGGTGGTGAATATGGCCTGGGCGCCGAAATCGGCATCAGCACCGACAAGCTCCATGCGCGCGGCCCGATGGGCGCAATGGATCTAACCACCTACAAATGGATCGTGACCGGCAACGGACACGTGCGATGAATTACGTGGCTTTGTAACAACGCGCTATCTGCCGCTTGCGGTTTAGCGCTCCGCAGCGCCAAACCACAAGCGGCAAACCAGCGCGTCTTGGTAACATGAACCCATGACCGACGAGCTAAACTTTTCCTCCAAAATCGCACTAGTCACCGGCAGCTCGCGCGGCATCGGTGAAGCAACTATCCGCGCCCTGGCGGCACGCGGTGCAGAATGTGTCGTGAATTATGTCGATGACCCGCACGGGCGAAATAAAGCGGATGCCGAGCGCATCGCCGCCGAAATCAAAGCGCCGCTCATCGTCCAGGCCAACATCGCCGACGCCCAGCAAGTCACCGCGATGATGTCCAAAATCCGCGATTCGCTTGGCGGCCTCGACATCCTCATCAACAACGCCGGCATCCTTCGCGATCATTCAATCAAAAAAATGCCGCTCGCCGATTTCCAGGCCGTCCTGGATGTCAACCTCACCGGCACCTTCAACTGCATCCAGCAAGCCCAACCCATCCTCCGCGAAGGCGGGCGAGTCGTCTCGCTTTCTTCTGTCTCAGCCGCGATGGGCTTCTTCGGCCAGTCCAACTACGCCCCAAGCAAGGCGGGGGTAATGGCGCTGACAAAGGTCGCCGCGAGAGAACTGGCCAAGCAAAAAATCACCGTGAACGCCGTGGCGCCGGGCTTCATCGAAACCGAAATGACGCGAGATATGCCCGAAGAAGTGGTGAAGCAAACGCTCTCACAAATTCCACTGGGACGATGGGGAAAAACCGAAGATGTGGTCGGCGTGATCCTGTTTTTGTGCTCGCCGCTGGCGCAGTACATCACCGGGCAGACGATCCATGTGAATGGCGGATTCTATATGGGCTAAGATTATTTCCTGCGATCGAAGAATTTCTGCAATGCCTGCTGGCATTCCGGTGTGCGGCGAAGTTCGACAATAGCATTTCGCTCCGCATCAAAGCCGGCTTGCTTTCCTTGGTCGATTCCGATTCGCAAGACCTGGATCAATCTTTGCTGTGCCCTTGTTAAATTCAATTTTCTGCTCCGCCCAATCTCTTGTAGTTCCCGTCGAAATCGAATCGCATTTGTTGGGTTGTGGGGAGGATTGAGCAGAGGCTCGGCAATAATGTCAATCACCAATTTTTTACTGATCGGCATCAATTCTGTCGAGGGAAGAACATCATGAATGATGTGCATTCTTCTTGCCTCCGCGGGATCGAATAAGGCTCCATCCAATAGTAGAGGGAAAGATTTCGAGCCAATCAGTTGCATTAACCGCACCGTCCCTCCCCAGCCGGGAACCAAGCCAAGATGCACTTCCGGTAGGCCGACTTTCATTGACCCGATCTTCGCTTCATCAAGCGCGATCCTGACAGAACAGGCAAGCGCCAGCTCAAATCCTCCACCAATACAATCTCCGTTCAACGCCGCGATCGTTGGGATGGCAAGCCCCTCAATACGCGAAAGTATCTCCTGGCCCGTGCGGATATACCGATCAAAGTCCTCATCGCTCATATCGCGAATCTCAAACAAATCCGCACCAACGCAAAACGAATTGGCCTTCGCCGAAGCAACAATCACCCCCACCGCCTTTTCTCGCTCCACCTCATCAATCCCCTCCGCCAAATCCGCCCACATTTGCCGCGACAGCGTATTCACGCGTTTCCCCGGCGCGTCCAGCCACAGCGTGGCGATGCGATCTGAATCAATTTCGACACGGACGTGCGACATGCCTCCTAACTCTATCGCAGGATTGGGCGAACGCGAAGAAAGAGGCTAAGATTCTTTTGATGGAAGGCAGTCGCACCTCCGATCTGAAATCGCTGAAAGGCGTCAGCGAGCAGGACCGCAAGATGATCGCGGATGCCGAGGCGCTTGTCGGCCCTGAGCCGACCAAAATGGGATGGGTAAAAAATCTCTTCTGGGGACGAGCACGCGAAGAGTTGATCTTTCCCTATCCAACCGTGAGCGATCAAGAACGAGCGCGATGCGACGAACTGCTCGCGAAACTCGATCAATACCTTCGCAACGAGCACCCCGCCGTCGAGATCGATCAGAAGGAAGAAATCCCTCGCTGGGTGATCGATCGCCTCTTTTCCCTCGGCGTCCTCGGCATGACCATCCCCAAAGAATTCGGCGGGGGCGGGCTCGGCATCACGAGCTATAACCGCGTGCTCGAACGCATCGGCCGATATTGCGGCTCAACCGCCGTTCTCGTCTCGGCCCACCAATCCATCGGATGCAAAGCGATCATGCTGTTTGGGACAGAATCGCAGAAAAAGCAATGGCTGCCGCAGCTTGCGACCAAATCGCTCAGCGCATTCTGTCTATCCGAGCCAAACGTCGGCTGCGATGCGGGCGGGCAGGAAACGTATTGTGAACTCTCGGCAAATGGAACGCATTACATTCTCAACGGCGAAAAAAAATGGGCGACGAGCGGCGCACTATCAGACTTATTTACAGTGATGACAAAGCAAAAAATGGCGGATGGAAAGGAGCGCGTCACCGCGCTGATCTGCACGCCTGACATGCCCGGCATCGAAATTTTCCAGAAAAATCGCAGCAAATGCGGCATTCGCGGAACCTGGCAGGCGCGGATTCGCTTCCACAACGTCAAAGTCCCTCGCGAAAATCTCCTGCATCAAGAAGGCAAGGGGCTGAAAGTCGCGCTCACCTGCCTGGATTTCGGCAGATGCACATTATCCGCTGGAATGCTCGGCGGCGCGACGCGGGCGTTTGAACAGGGAACTAAATGGGCCCAGACGCGTTATCAATTTGACCGGCCACTGGCGGATTTTGAACTCGTGCAGAAGCGCATCGCCCGCATGAGCGCCCTGGTTTATGCGATGGACGCCGTCCTTTATATGACCACCGGCAT
>DATAPK010000088.1:0-6342 GCA_036265245.1 Tepidisphaeraceae bacterium
CCGTCCAGCGTGTCGTTGCCATCGTCGCCGTCCATGAAATCCGAGCCGTCGTTGCCAAGCATCGAGTCATCACCGCTGCCGCCCGACATCACATCGCCGTCCGATCCGCCGATCAGAAAATCATTCCCTGCCTCCCCGGAAATCGAGTCGATGCCCGCATCGCCGGTAATCGTGTCATTCCCGCCCGCGCCGGAGATCGTGTCGTTCCCATCCGAGCCATTGATCGAATCCCCGCCAAGCTCGCCGAAGATGCGATCGTTGCCGCTTTGCCCATCGATGATGTCCGGATCGTCCCCGCCGTCGAGATAATCCTTGCCCGCCCCGCCGAAAAGATTGTCCACGCCCGCTTCGCCGTAAACCGTGTCGTTCCCGTTTCCACCCAGGAAGGTGTCGTTCCCATCGCCAAGAAAAACTCGCGCCGGCCCCGTGGCCGTGCTGACAATATCATTCCCCCCATCGCCATACACCGTGACCGGAAGCGTGACCGCGCCAAACGCTTCGCTGATCGTCACATTGTCCTGCCCCGCGAACCCTTCGATAAAAACGCTTTTCACCGCCGACAAGTTTTCAGAGGTGATCGTCTTGTTCACCTTGATCACCAGCTTGGTGGCATCGTTCGCATTGAGCGAAACGGTAATGATGTCATTCTTGCCCGTGCCGGTAACGCCAAGCGCGCCGTTTGTAAGGGACACGCTGAGCAGGCGGCGCGGGTCAAGCTGGTCGATGGTTGGAATCGCAGGTTGCTTCAAGACAATCTCCGTGGTGAAGGACGCATTCAATTTTGGATTTTAAATTGCGGATTTTGGATTGAAAATACAGGCTTCATCCATCCCCTAATCCAAAATCCCAAATTCGCAATCCAAAATAACCGCCGGTTCTCCTTGTAAGACGGCGACAACAACTGAATTGTTTCAAACTGTGACCCAAGTGACAAGAGACCCATAACAAGCGAAAATCCCCCCCATGCAACTTACCGCAAAACCCGTTTCCGCCTCCGCCATCAACGATCAAACCGCCATAGTCTTCCCCAACGACCTGAATTCCCTGGGCACCCTCTTCGGCGGCCGACTCATCGAACGCTGCGACCTCGTCGCCGCCGTCGTCGCCAAGCGCCATACCGGCCGAAGCTGCGTCACCCTCGGCATCGATTCCGTCCGCTTCCTCTCCTCCGCCCGCCACGGCGACATCCTCATCTTCAAAGCCGCCGTCAACCGCGTCTGGAAAACCTCAATGGAAATCGGCATGAAAGTCTACGCCGACGATGCCCAAACCTCACAGCGAAAACACATCGTGTCGGCTTATTTCACCTTCGTCGGCGTCGACGAGAATCTCCAACCAACCCCAATCCCGCCTGTGATCCCGGAAACTGACGACGAAAAACGGCGATATCAAGAGGCCGACGAACGACGCATCGCACGACTAAAGAAGCGATCAAATACGTAAATACGTAATCAAATCCTCTCCTGTTATGTATTTACGTATTCACGTATTTACGCCCCCCTCCTTCACGCCCCCCCTTCACTTTGCTACATTCCCTTCATGTCCTATACAGTTTTGGCACGCCGCTACCGCTCACAGACTTTTGATGAAGTCATCGGGCAGGAGCACGTCGCCCAGACACTGAAACGCGCCATCGAATCCGGCCGAATCGCTCACGCCTATCTCTTCTGCGGCACGCGCGGCACAGGCAAAACCTCGATGGCCCGTATCCTCGCCAAAGCCCTCAACTGCAAAAAATTCGACAAGCCCACCACCGAACCCTGCGGCAAGTGCGAATCCTGTCTCTCCATCGCCCGCGGCGACGGAATGGACGTCATCGAAATCGACGCCGCCAGCAACACGCAAGTCGAAAAAACCCGCGAAGTGGTGATCGACAACGCCCAATACCGCCCCGCCTTCAGTCGATTCAAAATCTACATCATCGACGAAGCCCACATGCTCTCCAAAAGCTCCTTCAACGCGCTCCTCAAAACGCTTGAAGAACCGCCCGAGCATGTGAAATTCATCCTCGCCACCACCGAGCCCGAAAAACTACTGCCGACGATTCTCTCTCGCTGCCAGCGATACGATTTCCGCAACATCCCCACGCGCGAGATCGCCGACCATCTGAAAAACATCTGCAAGCAGGAAAAGATCAAGTGCGACGACGATGCCCTGCTCCTCGTCGCCAAAGCCGGCGCCGGCTCGATGCGCGATTCCCTTTCCCTGCTCGATCGCCTGCTCAGCATCGGCGAAAAGCACCTGACCATCGAATCCATCGAGCAACTCCTCGGCATGCCCCGCGCCCAGGCCATCTTCGATCTCGTCCAATCCATCGGCCAAGGCAACGTCAAAGAAGTCCTCGAACAATCCAGCAAACTCGTCTCCGCGGGACTTTCTACCGATGCTTTACTCGCCAACCTGATCGACCATCTCCGCAATCTGCTGGTCTTACGAACCTGCGGAAAAACATCCGACCTGGTCGAAGTCCCCGGCATCGCGCTCGACGAACTCTTCGCCCAAGCCAGCCGATTCGACCCGATCATCCTGACCCAGGACATCGCCATCCTCGAAGAGCTCCGCCGAAGTCTCCGCTCCACCCAAGCCGGCCGCGCATTGCTCGATGCAACCCTCGTCCGCCTCACCCTGGCGGAACAATTCACCTCCGTCCAAGACCTGCTCGCCAACATCAACGGAACCGCGCCTTCGGCCGCGCTAAAAAAAAACATTAAGCCCGCCGTAATCCCATCCCCCTCGCCCGGTACTCCGGGAGAGGGCAGGGGTGAGGGCTCGCCCAACAAACTCAACCCGACAACTCCCCCCACTCGCACAGAAAACTCTAACCCGCTCCCGGAATCCCGCGCGAGGGAACAAGACACCGCCGACGACGACCTCCCTCGCCCCGGCAAAGTCTGGGACAACTCCGGCCCATCCCTCTCCGAGCTGATGAAACAACACGAATCCCCCGGCGAGCCCGCTTCAGCGGGCGGGCTCCCCCCAACTCCCCCCCCCAGAATCCAAGACAACCAATCCGCCGCCCCCAACATCGAACCCATCTCCCCGAGCGACCTCCCCGCCACCTGGCAACGCCTCCTCCAAGCATTAGGAACCAAAAGCGCCGGCATCCCCTCGCTCCTTTCTCACGGCGAACTCAAAAGCATCGGCGACAACACCGCCGTCATCCAATTCTCCGATGCCACCCTCGCCACCATGCTCGACCGCAACGGCAAAAAAGATCTAATCCGCGACGAGCTTTCCAAGCTCCTCGAAAAACCGATCGGCGTGTCCATCGAAGTCGTCGAACGAATCAACACCGAGCCAGTCGCGCCAATTCCCGCGCCTCGCGCTCCAAGGCCCACCCCAAAAGAAACCGCGCCAGCGCCCGCAATGGCCGCCCCCACCATCCGCATAACCCCCGAATTAAAAACCGAACTTCGCGAGAAGAATCCCCTGATCGCCGCTATCATGACTGAACTCGGCGGCGACATCGTCCGAGTGGAATAAATCTTATGTTCGACAACCTCAAAAACCTCGCCAACCTCCCCGGCATCCTTTCCAAAGCAAAAGAGATGCAGGAAAAAGTAAAACAGATGCAGGATGAAGCCGGCAAAAAACAGGTCAGCGCCGAATCCGGCGGCGGCATGGTCACCGCCATCGTCAATGGCCGCCTCGAACTCATCAAAATCCGCATCGACAAAACCCGCATCGACGTCAACGACACCGAAATGCTGGAAGACCTGATCGTCGCCGCCACCAACGCCGCTCAAGTCAAAGCCGCCGAAATGATGCGCAATGAAATGCAACGCATCGCCGGCGAAATGGGAATGCCTCCCGGGATGCTCGGATAATCTTTCGGCGAGCCCGCTTCAGCGGGCGGGTCTTGTCTTTTCCTCCAAAAATTCTTGCCTCCCACCTCGATCCAACATCATAATCATTTTCCAAATGTCCAAGCCGATCACCCACCTCACTCGAAGCCGCACCGCGCTTCACAACGATCAATACCGATACGAACACTGGCTTGTCGACCATCAGGTTTATTTCATCACCGCGCGCTGCCGCGATCGATTCCGAGCATTCGCATCCGACCAAGCCAAGCGCATCTTCTGGACGAAGTTCGATCAGTACACAAAGCAATTCGATTTTAAGCCGTGGATCACCACCCTGCTCGATAATCATTATCACACGCTGGGCTATCTCGCGCTCGGCAAGAATCTTCCCACGATGATGCAGCGCATCCACGGCTCGGTCGCAAAGCTCGTCAATGATTTGCTGCCGAATCGCTTCCCTGAATTCTGACGTAACGCAAAAGGTCACGAATATTTCGATGGATGTATTCGCAACCCCAAACAAGCAAGACTGGCGTACCGATATACGATGATCCAGGCGCAGAGGCATCGGATTGTGCAGGATTGGCGGATGTATCCACATACGCACATAAAACTTGAAATTGAGCCGGCGATTGAGTGGGGGGTACGGGAGGGCGTGTTTTTGGAAGGGGTTCCATATAAACGGTATTTGAAGAGTGAGAGACCCGCCCGCTGAAGCGGGCTCGCCGAATCAAGTCAGTGAAATCTTTCCCCTGATTCGATACAGTTCTCTTCATGCAATCGACAAAAATCCGTTGGGGCATCATCGCAACCGGGGCCATCGGCACGACCTTCGCGCGCGGCCTGAAGATGTGCCAAACCGGCCAGCTTCACGCCGTCGCCAGCCGCTCGCAGGAAAAGGCCGACGCCTTCGCCCGCGAATGGGGCGCGAAGACCGCTTACGCCAGCTACGAAGCACTGCTCAACGATCCGCAGGTGCAAGCCGTTTACATCTCCACCCCGCACCCCATGCACGCCGAGTGGGCCATCCACGCCGCCAACGCAAAAAAACACGTGCTGGTTGAAAAGCCCTTCGCCCTCAACTTCGCCCAGGCGATGGCCATGACCGAAGCCGCTATCACCAACGATGTCCTGATGATGGAAGCCTTCATGTATCGCTGCCATCCGCAAACCGCAAAGCTCGTCGAGCTCATCAAAAATAAATCCATTGGCGACGTGCGCGTCATCCAGGCCACCTTCAGCTTTCACGCCGGCTTCAACCCCAACGGCCGGATCTTCAACAACGCCCTCGCCGGCGGTGGAATCCTCGACGTTGGCTGTTATACCGCCTCCATGTCGCGCTTGATCGCCGGCGCCGCTGCCGGAAAAGATTTCGCCGATCCACTTGAAGTCCGCGCCGCCGGACACCTCGGCCAAACCGGAACCGACGAGTGGGCCATCGCCTCTCTCAAATTTCCCGGCGACATCCTCGCCCAGCTCTCCACCGGCGTGAGCGTCAACCAGGAAAACGTCGTCCGCATCTTCGGCAGCGAAGGCCGCATCACCCTGCCCAACCCCTGGCAAGCCAACCGCACCGCCCCCGAGCCCGGCCAAATCCTCGTGCAGCGCAACGACGAAAAACAACCGCGCGAAATCACTGTTGAAGCAAACGTCACCAGCTTCGCCTACGAAGCCGACCATTTCGGAAACGCCCTTCTCTCCAACAAGCGCCAACCCCCCGCCCCCGCGATGAGCCGCGACGACACCCTCGGCAACATCCGCACCCTCGACGCTTGGCGCCACGAAATCGGATTAGTCTACGAATCCGAAACTCCCGCGCATTATCTAAAACACACCATCAGCGGCCGCGCCTTACAACCCCACACAAAGCCCGGCCCTTCAGGGTCGGGGTCCGCCCCGATGAAATTCGCCTCCATCCCCTTCCTCGACAAGCCCGTCTCTCGCCTCGTCATGGGCGTCGACAACCAGGACACCTTTCCCCACGCCGCCATCATGTTCGACGATTTCTTCGAGCGCGGCGGCAACACCTTCGACACCGCCTTCGTCTATCACCCCACCGGCCTTCGAGAAAAACTCCTCGGCCAGTGGATCAAACTCCGCAACGTGCGAGATCAAGTCGTCGTCATCGCCAAAGGCGCGCACACGCCTTTCTGCGATCCCAAATCTCTGACGCGACAACTCCACGAAAGCCTCGACCGTCTTCAACTCGACTTCGCCGACATCTACATGATGCATCGCGATAATCTCGAAATCCCCGTAAGCGAATTCGTCGATTGCCTCAACGAACACCTCCGCGCCGGCCGAATCAAATGCTTCGGCGGAAGCAACTGGTCCACCGCGCGCATCGACGAAGCCAACGCCTACGCCCAAAAAACCAACCAGCGCGGTTTCACCGTCGTCAGCAACAATTTCAGCTTGGCGAGAATGGTCGACGCCCCATGGAAAGGCTGCCTCAGCGCCAGCGACCCCGAATCCCGCGCCTGGTTCACGCGCACACAAACACCCTTGCTCGCCTGGAGCAGCCAGGCCCGCGGCT
>DATAPK010000089.1:0-7724 GCA_036265245.1 Tepidisphaeraceae bacterium
GCCAGCCAACGACGCACCCGCCGCGTCGATCTGGGAAGAGCTGGATCAATTAGCTGGCACCGCGAAGGATTTGCCCTCAGACATGGCCGCGAATCACGACCATTATATTCACGGTACTCCCAAGCGCGATCTTCAATGAAATATTTCGCCGATACATTTTATTTCCTGGCGTTATTGAATCCTTCGGACCGCGATCATCGCCGTGCTCTCGAATTCAAGCCAAATAGTTCAGATGTTCTCATAACCAGCGAGTTCGTACTCATTGAACTGGCCGATGGGTTATGCAAGACAAGAAACAGGACTACATTCACCGGAATGTACCAACGCCTTACTGCAAACGCCGATGCCCAGATCATTCCGGTTGATCATGAATTATTCAGTGCGGGTATCGATTTATTTGGCAAGCGACCTGACAAGGAATGGTCGTTGACCGATTGCACCTCATTCCTGATTATGCGCGAACACGGCCTTACCCACGCCCTCACCGCCGACCATCACTTCGAGCAAGCCGGTTTTACCGCTGTTCTGAAAGACTAATCCGCCCCCGTTTGACCCCCACGCCTCCCACCGCTAACGTAACAAGATGTCAGTTCCCCTCCCGCAATTTGAAGAATACGAAAAGAAAGAAAAGTGCGGCCTATTCGGTGTCTGGGGCACACCCGCCGCATCGCAGCTTTGCTACCAGGGCCTCTTTGCGCAGCAACATCGCGGCCAAGAATCCGCGGGCATCGTCGTCTCCGACGGCGTCGGTCTCAACGGCCACGCCGGCATGGGCCTGGTCAGTCAGGTCTTCACGCCGCGGATGATCAAGGAAGATCTCGCCGGCAACGCCGGCATCGGCCACGTCCGCTATTCCACCACCGGCTCCAGTAAACTCTGCAACGCCCAGCCGCTCCTTCGCCAATATCTCCTCGGCCCCGTCGCCGTCGCCCACAACGGCAATCTCATCAATGCCGCGCTTTTGCGAAAAGAATACGAACAGCACGGCCACATTTTCCAAAGCACGACCGACACCGAAATCATCGTCCACCTTCTCGCCAAACCCAGCCATGCTGAAAAGCACGATCCCCTCACCCACGTTCTGAAACACCTGCAAGGCGCCTTCAGCCTGCTCTTTTTATTCCCCGATCGCATCGAAGCCTGCCGCGATCCCTGGGGCATCCGCCCGCTCTCGCTCGGCCGCACCACCGAGGGGCAATTCTGCGTCGCCTCCGAAACCTGCGCCTTCGATTCCATCGACGCCGAATACATCCGCGACATCGAGCCCGGCGAGATCATCCGCATCGACGACTCCGGCGTCACCAGCCGCCGCTTCGACGTCGCCGCCAAGCAAGGCGCCCGCTGCGTCTTCGAACACGTTTATTTCGCAAACCCCGCCAGCAACGTCTTCGGCCAAAACGTCCACCTGACGCGCGAAGCCATGGGCCGGCAGCTCGCCCGCGAATCCCACGTCCCCGCCGACTGCGTCATCCCCATGCCCGACTCCGGCCGCAGCGCCGCCCTGGGCTATTCCAAAGAGTGTGGCCTCCCCTTCGAAGAAGGCATCGTCCCCAACCGCTTCGTCGGCCGAACCTTCATCATGCCCACCCAAATCGCCCGCGACCGCGCCGTCTCCATGAAGCTCAACATCATCGGCGCCCTCGTCAAAGATCGCCGTATCATCGTCGTCGATGACTCCGTCGTCCGCGGCACGACGACACGCTCCAAGATGCGTGCCCTCCGCCGCGCCGGCGCAAAAGAAATCCATCTTCGAGTCAGTTGTCCCCCCATCCGCCACCCCTGTTTCTACGGCATCGACTTCGCGACGAGCAACGAACTGGTCGCCCACAACCGCACGCTGGAGCAAATCCGCGACTTCATCGAAGTCGACAGCGTCGCCTATCTATCGCTCGAAGGAATGCTCGCCTGCGTAAAAACGCCCGAGTCTGATTGCTGCACCGCCTGCTGGAGCGGCCAATACAAAATCCCCATCGACCAACCCGCCAGCAAATTCAGCTTCGAGCGGGATCAGTTGAAGATGTTCTGATTTGAGAATTCAGTGAAATGGGGTTTTCTTCTTCTTTCTGCGTCATGCTTCACATTTGGATTGACAGGCGATGTCTTCCATTATGCCCACCCATAACAGATATCCACTATCCAGAACTCAAACCATCTCATGACATTGAGCTTGGCGAATATTCATGGCCATGCACGATCAAGATGTGGGCGCGTTAAGCGGGGGTTGCCAGGGCGGGGATGACGCCGGCGGAGTCGAATTCGTTCCAGGATTCGACGATCTTGCCATTTTCCCAGCGAACCAGACAGAGGCCGTGGGTGAGGACGGGGCGATTCGTCGCTGGGAAGCCGAGGGTGTCGCCGGTGTGGGTGGCGCGCATGGAGAAGCGGATGGCGGTGAGGTCGGCTTCGCCGATGGTTTGGTGAATTTCGACCTTGAGGTCTGGGAAGGCGGCGAGCATTTTGCGATGGAAGGGGCGGAATCCGTCGGGGCCGGGGAGGAGATCGCCGAGGCCGTGGGGGAGGGAGTTGGGCGTGAGCAGTTCGGTGATGGTTTGGTCGCGGCGTTGGTTCCAGACTTCCTCGAACCAGCGGATGGTGTTGGCTTTGTTGTCGGCAGAGGTATTGGAGGAAGTTGGTGGCATGGGCGGGCTATCCTTTTGATCGAGTGATCGTCTCATGGAAACTACACACCGAATAGCATCATAATTGTAACCGGTGCGATTTGTGATCAACTCGTTGACTCTATCAAGAATAGGATCGTCTCTGGAGGTTTCGGGGCTTATCGCACGCAATCCTGCCGCAATGGCCGTCGCGCCGATTGCCTCGAACGCGGCGGCTGCATCTGCCATCCAATTTGCACGATATCGCGATAGAAACGTGTCGAGACCATTCATGTCACAATCGATTTCGGCTTCATAGATCAGAAAAACCATGCGTTGATCAATATCCAGTGACTCTATGCCATCGCGAGCGCCACGGTTGATCGCATCCTGGATGAATTCGTCGGGCAACATGGCATTCAAGAAAGAGTGAGTTTTTCGTTTAGAAGAAATCTCAACTAGAAATGGCAGGCGTTCTCGACAACCCTTCATCTGTCAATTCCATCACGGCGATGGCCTGCTCGCGGGTGACGGTGGGGAAACCGGCGAGGAAGTATTCAAGGTCATGGCCGCGCTGAAGCACGTCAAAGAGCGTCTTAACGGGCACGCGCGTGCCCGCAAAGCACGGAGTGCCTCCGAGGATCTCGGGATCGATCCGGATGCGGTTCATACGGGGAATTATACTCTGCAAATGGGTCAATCACGAAGGAAAAATGGGTTGGGCCAAATGTGTTGCGATGCTTGAGGCGTTCGGCTTGTTGATGGAATACGCCGAATCGACTTTCATGACGCGCGGATCGGTTTTGATAGTGTGCGGACCGGATGGCGAGGCGCGAGAATCGATTTACGCGACGGGAAAACCGATTCATCCGATGGGAAAAGCGATTCAGCCGAATCTAAAACCGAGTTGCGCGGCGGGAAAGCCAGTTCGGATGGTGGGAAAGGCGAAGCAAGCGGGGTTAAAGTCGAATTGCACAATCTTAAAAGCGAAGGGCACACGGCTTATGTAGCTTTGCGAAAGACACCATCTTTGATTCTTGTCGTCTTTAGTAGATCGTTTTTAAGCGATTTCCTTTTTCGCAGGCGGCTCGATGAAGGGTTGAATCTCACCTCGCTTCTGCCGTTACAATTTTTGGCTTCCACCAAGTCGGAACAGAAAAATCGCGAGGAGTACGCCATAAGTGATATTTAATGTTTAGTCCGGTTGGCAATAGGCAAGCAATCTTCGCATGAATTGCAGGAGGATCGAGATCGAAAATATGGATCTTCTTTAGTGTTCCAGTTTTCAAGGATTCTCTAAATAAAGAACGGATTACAGAGTCTGATTGCGGAAAGGAAAAACCAAAAATAATAAGTTCTTCCGCCTCTTCTAATGCCAAGCCCGCAGCCTCCCACATTGCTTTAATGTCAGGATGCGTACTATATTTCTTGACAGGTGTAGGATGAAAAATGACCGGAATCGTGGGTGAACAGCAATGTTCGCAATATATTTTATCACCCATTTCACAACGACTATTTGTGATGATGCGTTTATCCTTTAAACGACATCGTTCGCTTGCGCACTGCCGCCAAGCTATCGACCCATGTAACTTCAAAAGTGAACCGCGCCATGGAGTTCTGTTTCTACTTTCCAAATCGCAGTACCTGTAGGTTGATAAGAGGTTTCGCATCCGGCAGTGAAAGCAAGTGGCATCTAATCCACAGTGCTTGATGCCAGCGATATTGGATAGTATTTGTTCCGCAAGCGTATCATAGTTTGTCGTTATCACTGTCCAGTTCTGATCGGCATTCCAAAGTAGGTGCGAGACCCAATTATTGTCCGACCAATCAAGAACAGATAACCGATCGATGGTGAATCGAGTGATATCTTCCAATAGCGGGTTGGCCTGAATATCTCCCAGAAACCTTGCCGCTGCCGTGGGCCGATAAGGTATATCGCGTAGTTGTTCTAGCGAGCAAATCACGTCTTGCAGATTAGCTGTTTCAATTGAACCATGAGCGTTTGCCAAGAAGCTACTGAGCCGAGGAAAATGTTCCTTGGAAAGACCCTTGAAAAATCCCGGCATTAGTGGGGCCGCACCGTCAGTGAGGCAGCATGTGAATCCCGCTCCTGCAAACAGCACAGTTCTAGGATCACCTTTCATAACTACCTCCGCCTCAATATATCGTTAAGTTGATTTATTCAGTTTTGTCTTATGGGCTAGGTAACGATTTAACAATCGATTCCACCTGTACTTTCAATACGGGCAGATCATTTTCGACGGCTGACCAGATTTCATCGGGATCGACACCGAAATAAATATGCACGACGACATTTCTCATCGCGGCAATGCTTCTCCAGGGCACTTGCGGATTGGCTTGCTTGAATGGTTCAGACAATACCCTTGAGGCTTCGCCGATGATTTGGATGTGGTGTACGATCCAGGTCTGGATCAATTCGTTTGCATCAAATTCGGGACGTCCGCGCGAGGCGTAGCGCTCGATAGACGCAATTGCGTCGAGGATATCAAGGAGCTTTTCGCGATCCGACCTCACAACGCGGTCGCCTCCCGCAACACGCGTTCGCGGACACGGGTTCGGAGGCCGCGTTCGCTGGCGACATCGACTTTTTTGCCGAGAAGGTCTTCGAGTTCGAGGATGAGGGCGGCGTGATCCATGAGGGATCGGCCGGGATCGAAATCGACCAGGAGGTCGATGTCGCTTTGGTCATCGGCTTCGCCGCGGGCGAGGGAGCCAAAGACACGGACATTTCTCGCGCCATGTTTCGTGGCAGCGAGGAGAATGTCATCGCGATGAGCTTGAACGAAATCTTGCAGGGTCATTGTTATTCCTCATTGTGCTAGCGGAGCCAAGTGCAGGCACAAGAGATTATAGCATTAACTGCACCCCATCGAATTCCCGCAATTCAGGCACTTGTAGCAAGTCCCGCTTCTCACCGTGATGCTGCCGCAGACGTCGCACGCCGGGGCGTCGGCTTGGAGTTCGCTTCCTTGCTGGCTGAGCGGGTCGGCGACGATGGCGAGGCGGAGGTTGCTGCCGGAAGAATGGGACGGGGTGGAATGTGACGGAGTGACGGAGGGGGAGCCGTCGTCTTGCGTTACGGGGAGAGCGTCGGGGGTCAGGCGGCCGTGGCCGTTGCCGTTTCCGTTGCGTTTGATGGCTTCGGGGGCGGGGGCCGTTTCGACGGAGGGAGCGCCCTCACCCTGGCCCTCTCCCGGGGGGAGAGGGGAAAGAGCGGGGGTCGCGACTGACTCCTGACTTCTGACTTCTGACTTCTTCTCTTTGCGCTTGGGGGCGTTGGCGGCGCGGTAGCCGGGGACGAATTCCATGGCGAGCCAGCGGAAGATGTAATCGACCAGGCTCTTGGCGAAGGGGATTTCTGAATTCCGCGTCATGCCGCTCGGTTCGAATCTCACGTGTTCGAATTTGCGGACGAGAGATTCGACGGGGACGCCGTATTGGAGACTTACGGAGACGAGGGTGGCGATGGCGTCCATGAGGCCGCCGATGGTGGAGCCTTCTTTGGCCATGGTGATGAAGACTTCGCCGGGCGAGCCGTCTTCGTAGAGGCCGGCGGTGATGTACCCTTCGTGGCCGGCGACGTCGAACTTGTGGGTGATGGCGTGACGGGTGTCGGGGAGGCGGCGACGGAGCGGGCGCTCGACGATGCGCTCGACGATTCGTTCGATCACTCTGGTATGCGCGGGTTCGATGTTGTCGGAGATGAGGCCTGTGGGTTGAACAGATAGGACTGAGGACTGAGGACTGAGGACTGAGTGAGATGCGGCGAGGGCGACATCGGAGGCGATCTCATCCTTTGCTGCCTGGACATTTTCGTCGTCGTCGTCTTCCAGCTTGTCCAGGTCTTCATCGGACTTGACGTTGAGGGGTTGGGAGAGCTTGCTGCCGTCGCGATAGAGGGCGTTGGCTTTCAGGCCGAGCTTCCAACTGAGTTCGTAGCTGGAGGCGATGTCCTGCAGGGTGGCTTCGTTGGGGAGGTTGATGGTTTTGCTGATTGCGCCACTGATGAACGGCTGGGCGGCGGCCATCATGCGGATGTGGCCTTCGCTGGCGATGAACCGCGAGCCGTGCTTGCCGCACTTGTTGGCGCAGTCGAAGACGGGGTAGTGATCTTCGCGGAGGTGCGGGGCGCCTTCGACGGTGCCGTAGCCGCAGATGACGTCGTTGGCCTGGTCGATCTCACGCTTGGAGAAGCCGAGCTTGCGAAGCAGATTGAAGCCCGGGGCCTGCCATTCTTCGGTGGCGATGTGCATGCGTTTGAAGAATTCTTCGCCGAGCGTCCAGGGGGAAAAGGCGAAAGAAAGCTCGAACATGCCGGGCAGCGTGTGCTCGATGCGCTCAAGATCGGTGTCGAGGAAACCTTTGCTGAGCAGCGATTGCCAATTGACGTGCGGCGCGTCGACCAGGCTGATGGTGCCCATCACATATTTGATGATGTCGTGAATCTGGTCGGGCGTGTAGCCGAGATTGACCAGCGCGGGGCGAAGGGATTGGTTGGCGATCTTGAAATATCCGCCGCCGGCGAGCTTTTTGAATTTGACGAGAGCGAAGTCGGGCTCGACGCCGGTGGTGTCGCAATCCATGAGCAGGCCGATGGTGCCGGTGGGGGCAATGACGGTGGATTGGGCGTTGCGATAGCCGTGACGTTCGCCGAGGAACAGCGCGCGGTCCCAGCATTCCTGTGAAGCCGCGAGAAGTTGTCGCGATGCGAGGGCATCGTTGCCGAACTGCGCATCGTCGATGCCGATCGGTTTGATGTCGAGATTTTCGTAATCGCCGACGCCTTTGCGCGCCTGGCTGCGCTCGGTCACGTTGTACGCAGCGCGCCGGTGATTGCGGATGACGCGCAGCATGTCGGAGGAATTTTCGACATAGCCGGGGAACGTGCCGAGCTCGCGGGCCATCTCGGCGCTGGTGGCGTAGCTTTCGCCGGTGAGGATGGCGGTGACGGCGGCGCAAATGGCGCGGCCCTTGTCGCTGTTATATGGAATCCCGGCTTGCATGAGCATCGCGCCGAGGTTGGCATAACCCAGGCCGAGCGTGCGGAATTTATAGGAGAGCTTGGCGATTTCTTCGGAGGGGAAGCTGGCCATCAGGACGGAGATT
>DATAPK010000090.1:0-3517 GCA_036265245.1 Tepidisphaeraceae bacterium
GAATTTTCCGCCGATGTAGATTTTATATGTTTTGAGAACGGGCAGACGCGAGGGGGCTTCGTGATGGGCGACGGCGCCATTTCCGTTGGAGGGCTGTTGGTTTGTGAGGCGCGCGTTACGTGAGATTGGTTCGGCGCGGCCATTTTTTTTGATTGTTTTTGCCATGATGAGCCTTCGCCGTTTTGCAAACGGCGGCTAAACGGGATTAGTTCATATTGAGATAGGGCATTAGGCCGTGCAATCCGCCTTCGCGGCCCATGCCGGATTCTTTGTATCCGCCGAAGGGAGAGGTCGGATCGAACTTATTGTACGTGTTCGCCCAGATCACGCCTGCTCGAATTTTGCTCGTGACCTTGAAAATCTTCGATCCTTTGTCCGTCCACACCCCGCCGGACAATCCGTAAGGCGTGTTGTTCGCCTTCTCCAAAGCTTCTTCGACCGTGCGGAATGTCTGCACGGCGAGCACTGGGCCGAAGATTTCTTCCTGGACGATGCGATGGGATTGCGAGCAGTTCAAAAACAGTGTCGGGCGGCAGAAGTATCCTTTGTCGGGCAATTCGCACTCGTTGCACCAAGGCTGGGCACCCTCATCTTTGCCGATTTTTAAGTATTCGTTAATCTTGTCGAGCTGCATCTTGGAGTTGATCGCGCCGATGTCGGTGTTTTTATCGAGGGGATCGCCGACGATCAGGGTGGCCATGCGATCCTTCAGTTTTTGGATCACCTGATCGTGAATAGATTCCTGAACGAATAACCGTGAGCCGGCACAGCAGACGTGGCCCTGGTTGAAGAAGATGCCGTTGATGATTCCTTCGACGGCCTGGTCGATTGGGGCATCGTCGAAAACGATGTTGGCGGCTTTCCCGCCAAGTTCGAGGGTGTATTTCTTTCGCGATGACGCAAGCGATTTTTGGATGATTTTCCCGACTTCGGTGGAGCCGGTGAAGGCGATTTTGTCGATGTCGGGGTGGTTGACGATGGCGGCCCCGGTTTCGCCGGCGCCCGTCACGATATTGACAACGCCGGGCGGCAAATCGCAATCCTGGATGATTTCAGCCAGCTTTAATGCAGTGAGAGGGGTGGTTTCAGCGGGCTTTAATATAACGGTGCAGCCGCATGCAAGCGCGGGGGCGAGCTTCCAGGCAGCCATGAGGAGTGGGAAGTTCCAGGGAATGACCTGCCCGGCGACGCCGAGCGATGTCGGGCGTTTGCCCGGCAGCGCGTATTCGAGTTTGTCGGCCCATCCGGCGTAATAAAAGAAGTGGGCGGCGGCCAAGGGTACATCGACATCGCGAGATTCGCGGATGGCTTTACCGCCGTCCATTGTTTCGATTACCGCCAACTCGCGAGCGCGATCCTGAATCATGCGGGCGATGCGATAAATATATTTCCCGCGTTCTTTGGCGGGCATTTTCGACCAGACGTTGTCGTGGGCGCGTCGGGCGGCCTTCACGGCGGCATCGACGTCTTCCCCGGTCGCTGAAGCGACCTCGCCGAGTTTCTTTTCAGTCGCCGGATTGGTTGTCTCCAAATATTTCCCCTTGGCTGAGGGGACGAATTTGCCGTTGATGAAGAGGTCGTACTTCGACTGGAGCTTTACATGCCCGGCACTTTCGGGGGCGGGTGCGTAGGACCAGTTGGTCGAAAAATTCAGTTTGGCGCGTGGGGCTGCCGTGTCGGTCATCTTAAAACCTCAGTTCAATCCTTTGAGAAATAGTCGAGCGATTGGTAGACGCCGTTGCGCTCTTTGACGAGTTGCATCAGAATATCGTTCGCCAATCGGGAGGCGCCGATGCGGAAGAGATCGGGCGTGAGCCAGTCCTGGCCGAGCGTTTCGCGGAGGACGACCAGATATTGGAGCGATGTTTTCGCCTCACTGATCCCCCCCGCCGGCTTCATGCCGATCTTTTTGCCGGTTGCATAATAGAAATCACGGATCGCTTCGAGCATGACCATCGTGACGGGCAATGTCGCGGCGGGCTGAACCTTGCCGGTGCTGGTTTTAATGAAGTCGGCGCCTGCGTGCATAGCGATGTCCGACGCGCGTCGGACATTGTCGAGCGTGCTTAATTCGCCGGTTTCGAGGATGACTTTGAGATGGGCTGAACCGCAAGCGGCCTTGACGGCGGCAATTTCGTCGAAGACGTAGTTGTAATCGCCGGCCAGGAAATGGCCACGACTGATGACCATGTCGATCTCGTCGGCCCCCTGCTCGACTGCATATCTGGTGTCATCCAATTTGACGTTCAGGGGATATTGGCCGGATGGGAAGCCGGTTGCGACGGCGGCGACGTTGATGCCGCTGTCTTTCAGATCATCCTTGGCAATTTTCACCAACGTTGGATAAACGCAGACGGCGGCGACGTGCGGGATGTCGGGCAGCGTGTCGTGCAGGTGCTTGGCCTTGTAACACATCTGCCGGACTTTGCCGGGCGAGTCGGCACCTTCAAGGGTTGTCAAATCGATCATGCTCAAGGCGAGCTTGAGGGCGTGAACTTTCGACTCTTTCTTGATACTTCGCTTTTTTAGACGATCGACACGCTCTTCGATGCCAACCTGGTCGATCGGCGTGATGCGTGAAATATCCGGCAGGCTGGGGATTTTTGTCGATTGGGCGACCATAAGGGCGGATAAGTGTAGCACAATTGCCGCGTTTCGTCGCACAAACGACGGGCATTTGTCATATTTATCATAATGTTGCCAATATTATTCAGTTTCGACGTTTAAACGCATCATTAGCTCATCGAATTGGTCCAGGGAGGCATAACTGATAACCAGTTTTCCGGCCCCCTTTCGGGCGGAACGTAGCTGGACTTTCATCCCCAGCTGGCGGCTGATCGAGCGCTCAAGATCTTGGATATGCGCGGATAGCTTTGGTTGGTCCTTGGCGGGTGGTTGGTCAGTTGTTGTAGCTTGCAGCATTTGCTCTAAGGCGCGGACGGAAAGTTGTTGATCAACGACCAAGTTGGATAAGCGTTCTTGCTCGGCTGGATTGGTGATTCCTGCCAGAAGTTTGGCGTGACCGAGTGAGATTTTTTGATCGCGGATGAGATTGCGGACGGGTTCGGCTAGTTCCAGTAAGCGCAGGTGGTTGGCGATGCTGCTGCGATCTTCGCCTAATCGCCCTGCCAGTTCTGCCTGGGTCAGGCCGAGCTGGTTAATCAGGGATCGGTAGCTTTCGGCGCGGTCGATGGGATTGAGGTCTTCTCTCTGGATGTTTTCGATCAGGGCCATCTGGGCTTGCTCGAAGCTATTGACGTCACGGATGATGGCGGGGATGGTCGAAAGTCCGGCAACCTTGGCGGCGCGCCAGCGGCGTTCGCCGGCGATGAGTTGGAAGCCGTCGGGCGTTTGTCGGACAATGACGGGCTGGATCAGGCCGGTGGTTTTCAGACTAGCGGCGAGTTCGGCGATGGAGGATTCGTTCATCACTCGACGCGGCTGATGTGGATTGGGTTTGATTTGATCCAATGGTATTTGGTTTGGACTTCCGGCATTTGATGGTTGCGAAGGTGAT
>DATAPK010000091.1:0-5260 GCA_036265245.1 Tepidisphaeraceae bacterium
GCTCGACGGCATCGTCGATCTCACCGAAACCGGCAGCAGCATCCGCGCCAACAATCTGCGCGTGATCGACACGCTCCTGCAAAGCACCATCCGGTTCATCGCAAACAAAAAGGCGTGGGATATCCCCTGGAAGCGCGAAAAAATGGAAAACATCGCGATGCTCCTCAAGGGCGCGATCGAAGCCAGGGCAAAAATCGGCCTGAAAATGAACGTGCCCGAAAACAAATTAACGGATGTGGTCAGCTTTTTGCCCGCCGAAAAAAGCCCGACCGTCAGCCGGCTCAGCGACAAAGACTGGGTGGCCATCGAGGTGATCCTGGAAGAAAAACAGGAACGCGAATTGATCCCGCGTTTGAAGCGCGCCGGCGCCACCGGAATCATCACCTATCCGCTGAACAAAGTGATCCCTTAAAGCCGTCGAGAAAAATCTGCCACAAAATACACAGAGAAAAATACCCGGAAAAAATAATGAACGCTTCTCTTCCTGTTTTTGTGGCCTCTGTGTCGCTCTGGCCCTATTGTTAGAAGCCCTTGGAATGATGCGGATCGATCGCGCCGCTCGAATCAGATGAGAAGATTTGCCGCTATTTTCCTTCTTTCCGCACTGTGCGGTTGCGCCGCGCAGCAAGCGACGACAAAGCCCACCACGCAATTCGCCGCAGGCTCGGATGAATCGTCTGCTTCTCTGCTGACGCTCGATCAGATTCAGCCTCCCGTCAGCCTGGCGGATATCAAACCAACGACCCAGCCGACAACTGGCCCTTCTCTGGATGCCGTCGAGCTATACGCCCGCGCCCGCGGCGCACTCATGGAAGGCCAGCGATTTAGCGCGATCGATCTTCTCGAGCAGGCCGTTCGCGCCGATCCATATAGCTTTGATCTGCGGTATGATCTCGGCAAGGCATACGCCGGTGTGAGCACAAAAAATACCCAGGCGATCGCCGCATTTGAAGCCGCCGCGAAGCTCGACCCCGACAACATCCAGGTTCAAACCGAGCTTGGCCGACAATATCTAGCCAGCGATCACCCCGATGAGGCCCTCGCCCATCTGCGCCTTGCGATTCAAACCACGCAATATCAAACCGACGACGATTCCGCCGGCCTCGTCGATTTTTATCTCGCGCGCGTGCTTCAGCAAAAAGGTTATGACCGCGCTGCCATCGATCGATACGACAGCCTGCTCACGCGGCTCGAGCATCCCACGATGGCGATCCGCACCAACCCCGAGCTTGCGTTCATCGCCGCCCATCCCGAAGGTTTGTATCTCGAAGTGGGGCGGCTCTACGAAAAACATCATCAACTCGATCTGGCGTTGCGGGCGTATGAATTCGTCGCAACTCGCGAGCCTTCGCCGTTTGAAAATCATGCGCGGGTCGTCAATGTCATGGTCGCCCTTCGGCAAAACGATGCCGCCATTCGTGAGGCCACCACTCTGGTCGAGCAATATAAAGCCAGCACCGAGTCCGTAGCCCTGCTGAAAAACGTCTACAAATCGATCGGCCGCGAAAAAGAGATCGTCGATGAACTCAAAAAGCTTCAGGCGAAAAATCCCAACGACCGCGCCATGTTGTACGCACTGGCCGACGCGCTCTACGACGCCAACCGTCGTGAAGAGGCCGCCTCGCTTCTCGAAGATGCGCTCGCGCGCGACCCCAACGCTCTCGATATTTTCCGGAAGCTCTTCGGCCTGTACGAATCGCGCGACGACACCATCGATGCCGTCAAAGTTTTGATGAGCTACCTGGCCGATCACCCCGATTCGCTCACCGAGCTTTCGCCGCTCTGGGAAAAACTCAAAAGCATCTCGCGTAAAAACGGCATCCACCTCACCGAGTTGCAAAAGCTCGATGTGCCGCCGCGCGAGATGGGATGCAAGCTCTTCCTGGTTTCCAACCAGGCGTCCGAGTGGAATCGCGAAGTGCTGGCCAGAACCTCCCTCGAACAGGCCACCAAACAGCGCCCGATTTTCCCGCAGGCGTTTCGCGATCAGATCAACGCCATCTGGATTCGGCAGGATTGGGACGATGCCCGCAAAATCACCGAATCCAATGCACTGATCGACGCGGTAAAGAAGGAAGATCGCAACGCCTTCGCCGACGAACTACGCGGCCTGCTGTTGCTGAACCAGAAAAATATCAACGATGCGATCAACGCCTTCGCCGATGCGATCAAACTCGGCGATCCGTCGCCCGATCTTCAATTGATCTATGCCCGCGCCCTCAAAGAACAGGGAAATGAGCGGCGTTTCGAGCAAGTGCTGTGGAAGCTGATCGGCGATCGCCCAACCTACGAGCAGTCCTACAATGAACTGTTCGTTTTTTACAACGCCAAAGGCAACGAGCCGCAGAAGAAGAAAGTCGTTGCCCTGTGGCGAACAAACGATCCAACGAATTTTCACGGCCGGCTGGCCGAGGCAATCATGCTGATGGATGCCGCCTTTCACGGCGGCGGCCTCACCGACTTTGAAACCGTCGAAGCCGTCTTGCTCGAAATCTTCCACGACAATCCCGATCAACAGGAAGCAATCGATGTGCTGGCCACCTTCTATAAGCAAACCGGCCGCATTCCCGAGCTAATCAGCCGCCTGGAAATCGAGCGCGTCCGTGATCCGGCCAACCGCAACATCGTCACCAATCTCGTTGATATTTACGCTCAGCAAAAGCGCCTCGCCGAGGCAATACGCGTGCTCGATGCCTCTCGCGCGGCCATGGGAAACGATCCCGACCTGCTGTATTCAATCGCCGGCTTATACGAAAAAATCGATCAGCCCCAAACCAGCGAAGAGATCTTGGCAAAGGTGATAGCTATCGATCCTCAGCACGCCGCGGCGAACAACGATCTTGGATATTCCTGGGCCGATCAGGGTAAAAATCTCGATCGCGCCGAGTCGATGATCCGCATCGCCGTCGATGCCGAGCCGGATAACGAATCCTTCCTCGACAGCCTCGGCTGGGTTTTATACAAGCGCGCCAAATTCGACGAGGCCAAGGGATATTTCGAGCGGGCCATCGCGCCGGCCACGTTCCCCGATCCGGTGGTGCTTGATCATCTCGGCGATGCGCTCTATCGCGTCAACGATGTGAAGCAGGCCGAGCAGAGGTGGAACGAGGCGATGCAGCGCATGGCAACTTTGGATCAATTTGGAATGCTTGAACGCCGCAGCGATCTGGTAAAACTGCGGCTGACATTGATCGGCAAAATTCGCCAGGCCGAGCAGGGAAAGCCAGTGACTGTTGCCCCAACCGTCGAGCAGCCCCCATCGCATGAGCAGGCGAGGAATTAGATTGGGTTGTTGATTGTGGAATGTTGAATGTTGTTACAACAATCCACGATCAACAGTCCACAATCAGGAATTTGCAATGGCAGGACATTCACACTGGGCCAAGATCAAGCGAGCCAAGGGCGCCACCGACGCCAAGCGCGGCAAGGTTTGGAGCAAGATCGCACGCAAAATCATCATCGCCGCGAAAAATGGCGGCGATCCGCGCGATAATCTCAATCTGCGATACACCATCGAAGAAGCTCGCGCCAGCAACATGCCGCGCGATACGATTGAGAAAGCCATCAAAAAAGGCACCGGCGAGTTGGGCGGCGAAAATTATGAGGCCGCCACTTACGAAGGCTACGCGCCCGGCGGCGTCGCTATCCTCATCGACGCACTCACCAACAATCGCTCCCGCACCGCCCCCGACATCCGTTTTATCTTCGAAAAAAATGGCGGAAACTTCGCCACCTCCGGCGCCGTCGGATTCCAGTTCACCAAGCAAGGCGTCATCACCATCAAGTCCGATGCCATCGACGAAGACAAGCTGATGGAACTCTCCCTGGAAGCCGGCGCGGAAGATGTGAAAAATGAAGGCGAAGTGTTCGAGGTCATCACCTTGCCCACACAATATCTCAAGGTGAAGGAAGCGCTGGAGGCCGCGAAGATCCCGGTTGAAGCGTCCGAAATCACCAACATGCCCAACAACACCGTGCCAATCGATGCGGAAACAGCCCAAAAGGTGCTAAAGCTGATCGATGCCCTGGAAGACAACGACGACGTGCAAAATGTCTCGCACAATGCGGAGCTTCCCGATTCGGTGAGCGTCTAGCCTCGCTCAAACAAGCCATTTCATCAGCAGCTTTGCCAACCCCAGGCAGGCGAAAAATCCGCCGCAGTCGGTGAAGGTCGTCGCGAAGATGGTCGACGATTGCGCCGGATCGAACCCCATCTTTTTCATGACGAACGGAATCGATACCCCCGTCAAGCAGGCGTTGATGTGATTGAAGATCAACGCGATGCACACAACCAGGCCAAGCACCGCGCCATGGTGAGACCAGTTAAAGATGGCGGCAATGCACCCGGTGGTAATGCCGATCGTAATGCCACTCCAGATACCAACCTGAAGTTCACGTTTTAGCGCCCGCCGGAGAATGCTCCCGCCCGATTCGCCGGTGGCAATGCCGCGAATCGAGACGGCCATCGCTTGCGCGCCGCCGTTGCCGCCCATCCCGCTCACGATCGTTTGATAAGCCGCGAGAATCGGAACCGCGGCAATTGTGTCGGTGAACATGCTGACCACCGCCGCCGCCATGAACGCCGTCGCCAGGTTCACTTCCAGCCATCCCACCCGCTTCTTAAAGCTGAAAAACCACGGGCTCGACAACCGCTCTTCAGCACCGGCGCCGAACATTCTCTGAAAATCTTCCGTCGCTTCCTGCTGAATCAAATCGACAACGTCGTCCAGCGTAATCAACCCAAGCAGGGCGTTATCCTTGTCCACCACGGGCACGGCCAGGTAGCCATAATTCCGCATCAGCTTCGCCACCTCGGTTTGCGGCATCGTCGCCGGCACGCTGCGCACGTTTTTGATCATGATGTTGCGCAGCTGCGAATCAGGCTTGGCCAGAATCAGGTCGCGCATCGACAGCACCCCGGCAAGCTGGCCTTTGCGGTTGATCACATAAACGTAAAACATCTGCTCCAACTCTTCATTGAGCCGGCGGAGCAGTTGGATCGCGTTTTCAACCGTGATGTATTCGTAAAGAGCGGTGACTTCCGACGTCATCATCCCGCCGGCGGTGTCCGGGGAAAACTGCTCGAGGTGCTTTACCTCGGCGCGAGCGTCGATGCCCAGTTCGTCAACCAGCTCGTCGTGAAGTGCAAGTGGCAGCAGCCCAAGCAAATCCACCCGGTCGTCCGGGTTCATCGCCGCCAAAACCATGCCCGCCTCGGCACGCTCCATCTCCGTGATCACGTCGGCCGCGCGGCGGATGT
>DATAPK010000092.1:0-6390 GCA_036265245.1 Tepidisphaeraceae bacterium
CCGAAGGATTCGGCGCGCTCGCAACCGGCGGAAAAGGCGGCGCCGTCGTTCACGTCACCACCCTCGACGACTCCGGCCCCGGCTCGCTTCGCGACGCCGTCAGCGAATCTCACCGCATCGTCCTCTTCGACGTCGCCGGCGATATCAAGCTCACCCGCCCCCTCGCCATCTCCAGCAATACCACTCTCTCCGGCGAATCTGCCCCCGCCCCCGGCGTCACCATTCGCGGCAGTTCCGTCTCCCTCAGCAACGACAAAAACGTCATCGTCCGCTACCTCCGCTTCCGCGAAGAACTCACCGGCCCTGAAAAGAAGTGCTCGATCAACATCCACGAATCCTCCAACATCATCCTCGACCACTGCTCCATCGAGGAAGGCCGCTGGGATTGCCTCGGCGTCACCGACTGCAACACCGTCACCGTCCAATACTGCATCATCGGCCAGGGCATCATTCCCCAACGCTTCGGCTGCCTCTGCGAAACCGACTACATCACCTTCAGCCACAACCTCTGGATCAACAACCAAAGCCGCAACCCCAAGGCCAAGGGCAAGGTGCAATACATCAACAACGTCGTCTACAACTGGGGCGTCACCGGTCTCGTCGGCGGCCACTCCGGCGCCGACCATTGGCTCGATGCGATCAACAATTACTTCATCAAAGGCACCAACTCCGGCGAGCATTTCGTCGGCCAATTCACCTCAACCGACAAAGTCTACCAATCCGGCAACCTCGTCGATGACAACAAAGATGGCAAACTAAATGGCCGGGCAGTCGCCCCCGCCGATTTCGGCTCCGCCCCCCACGCCCCCACCTTCCTCCCCGCTTTTACCCTCCATCCCCCCATCCCCGTCCAAACCGACAGCCCCAAATCCGCCTACGAAAAAGCCCTCGCCTCCGCCGGCGCTTCCCTGCACCGCGACGCGTTCGATCAAAAGCTGATTGATAACCTGAAATCCCTCGGAAAATCCGGCCAACTCTCCCCCGGCCGAAACTCCGGAACCGAAGACGACCAGGCAACCGACGCGGGCGAAATAGATACGCCCGATACGCATTAACCACATAGCCTAAGAAATCTTCAGATCGTGAAATTCACCGGATTGAATTGATCCAACGATGGTTTGGATTTGCGCCGCAGCCGCCATAATAGGTTTCAGCTTGTTCGTTGAAAGAACCAAAATAGCGATTCTTCGCCCCTGTAGATTCTGTTGATATCGAATGTTCTGATCGGACGTGATGAAGAGATCAAATTGATTCTCTGCCAGCTTTAGCAATTCGCCGTTTTTGATTCCACCCCAGCCGCTGATCTGTACCGACGACACTTCATGCCCGCCAAGCACTTTATGAATTGGCCACGGCACACATTCGTCGAGCAATATTTTCATGCCGCTGATGACAGTAACGCCGACTCAGAACGCTCAAGAACTTGCCTCGCCATCTCTCGCGTCACGCTCGGAAAACACTCGAGAAATTGATCGAAGGTATAATTATCTTCCAGATAATCGAACAATGTTTTCACCGGAACACGGGTTCCTCGAAACACTGGCGTACCACCCAGAATCTCCGGATCTATCGTGATGAGATCGCTGATATTCATTGTGGCATTATAGGCTCATCAATTCTTCGACTGCCCAATCACCAAACTCTTCGCCTGTTCCGCCGGCAGATTCAACGCCCCGCGAGCTTCCGCCGCCGCGGATCGCACGTCCAGATTCTGCGCCGATTCCACGATCCCGCTCAGCGTCTTCACGCCCGGCTCGTCGAGCTGATTGCCAAAGAACTTCGCGCTCGTCGCCAGGCTGCCATACAAGCTGATCTTCACATCATCCGCCGTCTTGTCATCCGACGCCTTGCCCAGCAACGCAGACTGCGCATCCTTATCGTTAATCAACCCAAGCGTCTGCCCCGCCAGCTTCACAACTTCAGGGCGGGCATCGTTCAACGCACTTAACAGCGAAACCTTCGCCGCCGAAATATCCAACACCTGCCCGCGGCTGATCGCCAGCTTCTCCAGCAACGCCCCAGACCGCAACGCATACTTCGTGCCCACATCCGTATTCAGATTCAGCGTGCCCGCGCGTTTCATCGCTTCCGGAATTGCAATCTTCAACCCCGCCGCGTCCTTCGCCAGCGTCACGCTCATGATCGGATCGCTGATCGCCCGCTGCATGTAAGGCGACGCCTCCGTCTTCACCATGATGATCTTTGCCGCCCCTTTAAGCTTCGGATTCGATCCGCCCAGCGAAAAGAGCTTATCCACCTCAGCCGCCGACATATCATCCGAAATAATAAACGCGTCGATCGACGTCATGTTATTCGCCTGATCGATCGCCGCCTCAGATGTCGTAGCCCCCACCGCGCCGATGCCGTTCGTCTTCAATCCATCCACCAGCGCATTGAGCGCCTCCTGATTCGGCATGATCACAACCACGCTGCTCTGCCCGGTCTGCGAAAGCGCCTCGCCCAGCAGCGGCACAACGCGCTCCTGCCCGGTAAACGCCTTCTGCGGCAACGCCGCCGCCAGCGCGAACGCCGCCTCAAACCGCACCAGCCGATCCGGAAACGCCATCGCATCAACCAGCGGCTCATTGCCCGATCCCGTCAGCATATTGCTCTGCCCGACGATCTGCTGAAGCGATCCGATCACCACCATCGCCACGCCCGAATCCCGATCCTTGAGCGCCCTCGCCAGCGCATCATTCAGATAAGATGCCCCCGCCGTCACACCCCAGTAATTCGCATCAGGATAATTCGCCGGCCGGGTCGCATCCTTCTCCCCTTCTTTCAAACTAATCTGCCGCTTGTAATTCGCCGTCAGCCACAGGCTCAGCGCATTGCTTTGCGATGCCCCCGCCTTCAGCGAAGCCTCCGTCTGTCGCATCGCCATCACATCGTTGAAAATCGTGTGCGGCACATCCGTCTTCGACAGCCCGGTCTTGGAATCCCAATACCACACAAACGCCATCGGGTTTCGCGTATCCGAAGCGATCGAGCTGCTGCCGTAATATTGTTTTTCCGCCAGCGAATAGAACGAATCCGCCACGCTCGTCGGCGCGGTGATGTTCAACCGGGCCAGCGCCTTGTTGGCCGCATCGTGCGCACCGCCCGGCAGCGACGAATCATTCGCCACGCGTGCCAGATATGGCACCGCCGAGTCATATCCAATATCGCCCAGCACATCGATCACCGCCACCAGCACATCGCCGTCCGTCGAATACGTCGCCGCCACCAGTGCGTTCAATCCATATTTCCCCAGATCGCGCATCCCCAGCCGAATCGCCGCCTGATACTGCGCCTTGCTCGGATCGCGCAGATAATCCAGCATGAACGGAATCGCCAGCTCCCCGCTCTGCCGCAGGTTCTTCATCGCCGACTGATACGCCCGCTGGTTGACCGAAAGCCGTTCGATCTCATGCTTGATAAAATCCGGGTCGCTCTTCCGCGTCAGATACCCCTGATTCAGCACATCCTGAATCTTCGCGGTGATATCCTTCATCGCATCAAGATTCGCCCAGCGAAGCATCCACTCATCCAGATTATCTTTTTGCCGATTCAGCGCCGTCGTCTGGCTGTCGAGCATCTTCTCAAACGCCTCCAGCACCTCGCGTGGCTGAGCCCCCGAACTCAAAATCTTCTGCCCCTCAATGTTGGCCAGGTCATACCTCGCCACCTTCCCATAAAACCAAAAGTCTTTGACTGATTGCTGAAGATTGGTTGGCCCCGCCTGCGTCGCCGTCGCATCCGTCCCCGCCGCCGGCGCAGTCGTCGCCGCATCATCCGCGCGCACTGCCCCCACGACCATCATCCCCATCGCGATTAGCATGACAAAAATGAGTTGACGAAGAGAGAGCACGCGACGGAAATCGACCCGCTGTCGCATCATGGTGATGACCTCCAAGGTGAGCATGCGGAAGACTTTACAGGCGAAGGTTCAAACGCAAACAGAATGGTAAATGGGGGGTGCCGGGGTGTCAAGAAATCGGGGAATTGTGGACATATCGCAGTCCAGACCGCAAGACTGCATTTTGGGGGCTCCCAGCCACCGGTTACCCCGCTTGGCACCAATTGGCCATCTCCCGCTTACGGCACCGCCGTGAACCCCGTCAGCGGATTGCCGTAAAACGCATCCGTCTTCCAGGCGTCTTTGTCCCACTGGCCGTCCTGATCGCCAATGATCTGCACCGGCACGATCGCGCGGTCATCGCCCATCTTGTTGGTCTTGGTGATGCTGTCGTCAGCCTTCCCGTCCGGCCCGACAGTAAACTTGATCGACCTCGCCAGTTTGCCCTTCCAAAGCACCTTCACCTCATACTCCCCCGGATTATCCTTCAGGATATGCCTTGTGCCCTTCTGCCCAGGTAGCGCCTTGGCCGGCTGCCCGGTTTTGTCCCACGCTTTGACGTTTGGAAACGTGCACACAATGCGCGACCACTGCGCCTTTTGCGGCAGCGAGTCATCAACCGTATGCGTCGGCTCAATTGAAGTATCCGCCTTAAAACTGGCCTTGCCCATTTCATTGTTTTCAAAGGTGATCTTCCCCACTTCCTTCCCCTGATAAAACAAATGCGGCTGAAAATCGGTCGCATCGCCGCGCGCCCAGAACGCGACATTGACCGTTGGAAGATTCATGGCGCTCACCGAATCGCGAGTGAGATAGACATAGCCGATCGGCAGATTCCAATCCTGATCCACATAATAAACATTGTGCTCCGCGGTTTTCGCCGCCGACTCATTCGAGTGCTCTTTGGCGACTTTCATCTTGCCCGTAAAAAGCACGACATCCGTGCCCGCCAGTTCGTTTCGTAAATGGATCGTAAAATCAACCGGCCCCGTATACGTGCTTCCCTTGTCTTCAGGCACGTCATGCCCGTTGCTTTCGGTCTTCACCCACTTACCCTTTTTGACTTCCTCGGTTTTGCAATCGAACTTCACCCACGGGCCTGTCGGCAGCTTCCATTCTGTCCAGAGCTGGCTGCCACTGGTAATGGGCCCATTCACACGAAATTGAATTTGCGGCACCCAACTCCACGTATCGAAGCTTTTCTGATACGAGTTCAGCGTGTACGCCGTCACCTGAATAGAATCCTTGGCAATGGTCGGAGCGTCGGCATCCTGCGCCAGCACGATCGACGTGCGACTTGCCAAAATACTCAGACCCACGAGCAGACACGCCAGCGAAATGAAATGCCTCATTGATTCTCCTCCGATTTATTAAATTCCCTCGATGAGCCGTCAGAGATCCGTTCCGGCGAGCATCCCGATGCGATATGGCCAACATCCTTGCAAGTATCGAATTATGCAGAGTATACGAGCAGCATAGGCCGCATTCCAGAGTTTTGCGGAGATTCTGTTGCCCATCAATCAATGACCAGAGACAGTTCCTAAATTATCTCTCCCCCGCATCGTCTACGGAACTTCCGCTTCCACCAATTTCGCCAGCAGCATCAGCGATTCCTGCCAACCGAAGTAGCACATATCCGTCGGAATCATTTCAGGAATGCCTTCCTGCGTGACGCTCAAATCCGTTCCGCCCATGGCTTTTTTCAGCGCCACAGTGGTGATCATTTCCCCCTTCAGATTCGGATCGTCAAATACATCCGTGTAGCGCAGACGTTCGCCGGGAATCAACTCCAGATATCGACCGCCGAACGAATGCGTTTGCTTCGTGTTGAAGTTCGTGAAGGACATTTTATACGCCCCGCCGACCTTCGCATCCATCTGATGCACCTTGCCGGTGAACCCATTAGGCGGCAGCCATTTAGCCATCGCATCCGGGTCGATGAAAGCCCTGTACACCCGATCAGGCGGGGCACGCAGCACACGATGAAGGCGAACAGTTCCGGTAGCCATACTTGGTTCTCCTCTCGATAATCTATCACACCCACAGCGACTTCGTCACCCGGCAGCAAGAGCGCCAAAGGAAGGAGTTTAATACCGATACACCCTCACCCGCTGCACCGTCCATTGCCCATCATACAAATGCACGTGCCGCCCCTGGTGCGTCTCATCCCCATTGAGATAACGCCCGCCCACCCACGTCCCCTCTTTTTCAAATCGCCCTTCCCGCACCTGATCGATACCCACCTTGCCTTGCCCATCGACAGGTGAAAAAGTGACGATCACCCCCATGCCAGCGATGACAAATTCATCAGGCGACAGTTGAATGATCATCGCTGCGCCGCAAGGAGTCGAGGCCGGCGCATCCCATTTTCCCGAGCCCAGCGTCGGCAACGTCGTCGCCTGCGTTTCGCTCGCCCCGGCGGGTCGATCAAAATGCGCCTCGAAAACCACGCCGCCCAGTTCGCCGCGCTGCGGCTTGTCGTCGATCGTCCAATCAATCGCCACCTGCGGCGACAAGCCAAGAATCGCCCGCTCCACCTGTGACTTCAGAAT
>DATAPK010000093.1:0-8725 GCA_036265245.1 Tepidisphaeraceae bacterium
CATTGAGATCGCACTTGAACAGCATCGTGCAGGCCAATTTGCGCGGGCTGAAGCGCTATATATTGAAATCCTGAAGCAAGATCCAGGCAACGTTGATGCAATTCACCTTCTAGGGGTGTTGGCACATCAAGGGCACAAGCCGGAAATCGCAGTGGACTTGATCAGCGCGGCAATTCAAAAAAAGCCGGACATGCCGATCTTTCATTACAATCTGGCCGAAGCATTACATGCATTGAAACGAAAGGAAGAGGCGCTGGCTGCTTATCAACGCGCGGTTGAGTTGGCGCCGGATTATTTCGAAGCCCAAAACAATCTGGCGAATTTGCTGAATGAGTTGGGACGCTACACGGAAGCGGAGAGCGCATGCCGGCGGGCGTTGGAAATCGACCCGGCAGCGGCAGCTCCTCTGAATAATCTGGGAAACGCCTTGCGCGGCTTGTGCCGCCGGGAAGAGGCCGCCGCTGCATTTCGTCTGGCCATCGAAAAGAAAAGCGAATTCGTCGAGGCGATGAGCAATTTGGCAATGTGCCTTTGCTCAATGGGCCAATTCGACGAGGGGATCGAGCAGTTTCGCAAAGCCATTCAATTAAGCCCTGCCGTGAGCGACGTCCACAACAATCTCGGTGTTGCGCTGGTGAGCCAGGGAAAAAACGAAGAAGCGGCCGTCTGCTTTCAAACAGCCATCGATCTCAAGCCCGATCATGCCGAAGCACACAACAATCTCGGCAGCGCTTTGCGAAGCTTGGGAAAAACGGATGAGGCTCTTCCGTTCTTTGAAAAGGCCCTTGAATTGAAAGCGGATTTTGTCGAAGCGAGATCGAACCTGGTCGCGGCGCTTGCCGATGTTGGACGCAAGGAGGATGCGCTTAGGGAAGTCGATGCCGTACTTGCTGTCAGACCGAATTCGGCAAAGGATCACTTCGTAAGGGGCATCATTCTCAGGGATTTATTGCGTTTCGATGAGGCGATCGAATCCATTCGGGAGTCTTTGCGACTGGATACGAACAATGTTGCGGCAATCACGTCCCTTGGATATGCCCTTCAGGAGCGCGGCGACATCGATGAAGCCATGTCAGCATTGAAGCGTTCAATCGAGCTCAAGCCTGATCCACAAACCCATAGCAACGTGCTGATGACGATCAACTACCATCCGGGTTATTCGCCGACCGACTTACTGAAAGCGCATCAAGGCTGGGCTGAACTGCACGAGAAGCCGCATATTGCCAATTGGAAGCCGCACACAAACGATCGTTCGCCTGATCGAAAATTGCGAATTGGATACGTGTCGCCAGATTTTCGCGGGCATTCTGTCAGCTTTTTCATGGAACCCATTCTGGAGAATCACGACCACGAGCATTTTGAAGTATTCGGCTATGCCCATCTGGCTTCTCCCGATATGAACACGTGGCGCCTGCGGGCAAGCGTCGATCAATGGCGAGAAACGATCGGAATGAATGCCGACAAAATTGCCGATCTAATCCGCGAAGATCAGATTGATATTCTTGTGGAATTGGCCGGACACACGGCCAACAATTCCATGGCGGTCTTCGTCCGTAAACCCGCGCCGGTGCAGATCAATATGATTGGCTTTCCCTCGACGACAGGACTGACCAGCATCGATTATCGAATTACCGACGACAATTGCGATCCGCCCGGCGAGACGGATGCGTTCAATACCGAATCGCTGATCCGGATGCCCGGCGTGTTTTGGTGTTATCTGCCGCCTCACGGCGCGCCAGAAATAGGTGCTTTGCCCGCTGACAACGGAACGGTGACATTTACATCCGTCAATAATTTTACAAAAGTGACACCTGATGTTCAGCGATTGTGGGCGAAGATTTTGGCCGCCGTGCCAAACAGCAAGCTCATCATGCAAACCACGGCTGTTGCCAGCCAACACACCCAGAAGTTCGTTCAGACTTTATTTGCCGAATATGGAGTCTCGCCGGATCGGCTGGATTTTCGCCGGCCAACTGGAATGAAACCATATCTCGAACTGCTTGAGCGATCCGATATGACGCTCGATCCCTTTCCCTTCAACGGCGGCACTACCACATGCCATAGCCTGTGGATGGGCGCCCCGGTCGTCACGCTCGCTGGCGATCGACATGCATCAAGAATGAGCATGAGCATGCTCAAGGCCATCGGCCTTCCTGAGTTCGTGGCTCACACGCCTGATGAATATGTGCAGATTGCGGTGCAATTCGCCAATAATTTGCCACGCTTGCGAGAAATCCGCGCGGGCATGCGCGAGCGAATGCAAGCATCACCATTGCTCGATGGGATGACGTACACTCGTAATCTTGAAGCCGCCTACCGACGCGTGTGGCAAACATGGTGCGCCTCCGCACCGACAACTTAGAAACTCATGCCGTTGCGCGGGTCAGCCTGAACACCGGAATCTCCGGGCGGCAGTCGAAACGAATCCTTGCCAGAAATCCAACCCCCCTGCTCACGTAAAGCTGTCCATAAGGCAGCACAAATCTTCCCTCGTCCAAGTGCTTGTCGCTGGTGGGAAGGATGATCGCACCCCAGAAAGGCAGGCGGACCTGGCCGCCGTGGGTGTGGCCGCTGAGAATCAGGTCGGGCTTGTGCGGCAGAAGTTCTTTCGTGCCGTCGGGATTGTGGGAGAGACAAATTCTGGGTTCACCGTTGGGAACATCCTTGAAGGCCAACAGGGGTAGAAAACGGGTGGTGTACAAATCTTCTAACCCGACCAGCCAAAGCCGCTGGCTGTTGCGAGTGAGAGCGATCGATCGATTGCGCAACACAGTGCATCCCATTCGTGTGAGCGATTTTTCGAGCGGGTCGGCAATCGTCGTGATTGGGCCGGGCATCGCCCCGGTGGGATCGTAATCGTGATTTCCGAACGTCACATAGACCGGCGCGCGCAATGTCGAGAGCACCTGGGAAATGGGTTCGATCCAGTCGGGATCGTGCGTGACCAGATCGCCGGTGACGACGACGCAATCCGGGGCAAGTTGGTTCACCCGATCGACGGCGCGGCGAAGATGCGAAATGGGCACTGATTCGCCGGCGTGGAGATCAGTCAGATGCGCGATGCGAAAACCCTCGAATACCGGCGGGAGGTTGGTGATCGGCACATCGACGGGATGCACGTCGAGCCAGAAGGGTTCGATCTGAGTTGCGTAGATCGCGCCGGGGCCGAGGACCGCGGCGGCGCCGATGAGCCGGCGCAGGAATTTTCGCCGGCTTGTCCGTTTGCCCGGAGCGGGAGCGGACGTTTGAGGGGCGATCGATTCTGAAGTCGCGTGCATTGGCTTCCACGAAAAGACAGATTAGTTTAGCCGGAAAGTTGCAAGGATGCTTGGGAAGTTGGGAAATTAGGGGATTTCGGATTACAACATGGGCAAAATGAATTGGCCTCAGAGTCATAAACGACACAGAGAGATCCGCCTCGCTTGAAAATCGCTTTGTGCCGTGCGTGAAGCTGTGGCTAATTGGGTTGATGGATCGCATCAGGATTTGGGAGCCAATCATGAGTGAGCAGGCAATTCGTGCGAAATTAAAATCGATCGGGCAATCGCAAGTGCTGCGGTTTTGGGATCACCTGAATAAAGATGAACGGCACGTGCTTCTGGAGCAGTTTGGCGGGCTTGATCTGGATGCGATCGGGGAGCTGGCCGAGACGCAGGTGAGACGCAAGCCGCAGCTTGCGTTGCCGAAGGAGATTCAACCGGTGAAAGCATATCCGCGCCGGCCGGATGCGGAGCGCGAGCAGCTCTATCGTGATGCAGAGAATCGCGGCGGCGAGCTTTTGCAGCAGGGAAAGATCGCGGCGTTTCTGGTGGCTGGGGGGCAGGGCACACGACTGGGGTATGACGGACCAAAAGGTGAGTTTCCGGTCACGCCGCTTAAAAACAAGCCGCTCTTTCAGGTTTTCGCGGAGCAGCTTCGGGCGCATTCGCGCGATGCAGGAAAGACGATCCCGTGGTATGTCATGACCAGCGAGGTAAACGATTCGCCGACTCGCGCGTTTTTTCAAAAACACAATTCGTTTGGCTATCCCGAAAGTGACATTTTCTTTTTCCAACAAGGGATGATGCCCGCGTTCAGCATGGATGGATCGCTTTTGCTGGCGGAAAAAGATTCGCTGGCGCTGTCGCCGGATGGACACGGCGGATCGCTTCGGGCACTCGAGAAAAGCGGCGCGCTGGCGGACATGCGAAAACGCGGCGTCGAGCATCTTTCTTATTTTCAAGTGGATAATCCGCTGGTGCATTGCATCGATCCGCTGTTCATGGGCCTGCACGATCTCACCCACAGCGAGATGTCGAGCAAGACGATTCCCAAGGCCAACGCGCTGGAAAAAGTCGGCAATTTCGTCATTGGCGATGGGGTCTTGCAGGTGATCGAATACAGCGATCTGCCTGAGGCGCTGGCGAAGCAGACCAATCCGGACGGCACGCTGCGATTCAATTCGGGGTCGATCGCGATTCATGCGCTGCGAGTAGATTTTATCGAGCGATTAAATCAGGGCGGGCGGCTGAAGCTTCCCTGGCATCGCGCGGAGAAAAAGGTGCCATATGTGGATGACAACGGGAAAGAAATCAGGCCGGATAAACCGAACGCGGTGAAGTTGGAACAATTTGTGTTCGACGCGATTCCGCTGGCAAAAAATGCGATCGTGTATACGACGGATCGGGCGGAGGAATTCTCGCCGGTGAAGAACGCGGAAGGCACGGATTCGCCGGCCACGTGCAGGCGCGACCAAATTCGCCGTGCGGCGCGCTGGCTTGCAAAGGCGGGGGTTGTCGTGCCAACACAGGATGAAGAGCCGGATGCGATCATCGAGATATCGCCGATGTTTGCGACGAGCGGGCCCCAGCTTCGCTCGCGGCCGCTCACGAAGCGCGAAATCAAGCCTGGCGAGAAGGCCTATCTGGATCAGCGATGAGCCGATGCAACAGCATCACTTTGATCTTCGCGAATGGCGGATGAACGCACCAATCTCACCCTTCGTCTGGGAACGCGCGGCAGTTTGCTCGCGCAGGCGCAGAGTCGCCTCATCGCCGCAGAGTTGGTGCACGTTCATCCCGGCCTGAAGATCGAACCGGTCATCTGCAAAACCACCGGCGACAAAATCCAGGATCGGCCGCTTCATGATGCGGGCGGAAAAGGATTGTTCACCAAGGAAATTGAAGAAGCCCTGCTCGCGGGCACGGTCGATTTCGCGGTGCATAGCTTCAAGGATGTGCCGGTCACGATGCCGCTGGTGGATTCGTCGAAACTGACGATCGCGGCGGTCCCTCGGCGGGAAGATCCACGTGATTGTCTTGTTTCGCTTCAGGGCAAATCCATTCAAGAGCTTGCGCGAGGCGCAAAGGTCGGCACAAGCAGCCTGCGGCGTCGCTGCCAGCTTCTCAATCTCCGCCCCGATCTGAATATTCAAATGATCCGGGGCAACATTGACACGCGCGTGCGCAAACTGCGGGATGGCGAATTTGATGCGGTGATTCTTGCTGTTGCGGGGCTGAAGCGTGGCGGGATTTTTGACTCAACATTCATGCATCTGATTCCTTTTGAACAAATGCTCCCCGCCGCGGCGCAGGGGGCGCTGGCGATTCAGTGCCGGGATGACGATGAACGGGTTAAAGCGATTTTGTCTTCGCTGAATGATCCTGAAACGCACGAATGTGTTTTAATCGAGCGGGCGTTGGTGCAGGCACTGGACGGCGATTGCCATTCTCCGATTGCGGTGTTGGCGACACAGACAAGCGGACGATTTTCGCTTCACGCAAGCATCGGCACTCGCGGCGGCGAACTGCCGGTCATTCAAGCGGAAGCGAATTCCAGTTTCGCCGAGCGAGGCGCGGCACTTGAATCAGTCAAACAATCTCTATTGAAACAAGGCGCCAGAGAACTGCTTAAAGACAATAAAACCACAGATAAACACGGATGAACACAGATATAGATGCGCATGCTGAAAAGTAATCGATCAACACCCGATTCATCTGTATTTATCTGTGTTCATCTGTGGTTGAAATTCCTTATTTCCCCGAATACCAGAACGCACGCCGCCAGTTGTGGGTTCGCAGGTTTCTTTCAAGCTGATCGCTCATCGGCGGTTGATCGCTGACGCCGCAGTTTTGTTCGGCCTGGCGAACGTTGCGGATGCCGGGAATGACGGTTGAAACGGCCGCGGGTTTGAGTGCGAACTTCAGCGCCGCCGTCGCCAGATCAGGCTCAGCTGCGCCAACAGTTTTTCGCACTTCTTCCACCCTGCTGACAACGCGCTCAAGTCGATCGCCGGCGAAATATCCCCGGCGAAAATCCCCTTCGGGAAATTGGGTTTCTGCCGTAAGCTTGCCGGTCAGCGCACTCTCGTCAAACGCCACACGCACAATCACCCCCACGTTTTTTTCCTGCGCGACAGGAAAAAATTCGGCAGCGGATTCCTGCTCGAAAATGTTGTAAATCACCTGCACCGCATCGAGCCAGCCCTTGCGCATCAGATCGATCAATGAATTCTGATCGTGCTCGGGCGTGGAGATGCCGATGCCGAGCAGCTTGCCCTCTTTTTGGAAGCGGCGAAGGATTTCAAGGGCCGTCGGATTCTGGTTCCACGCCCGCGTCCAGGTGTGAAGCTGAACCAGATCGATGCATTCGGTCTGCAAATCGCGCAGGCTGCGTTCGAGTCGCTCGCGGAGATATTTCTCGGGGTATCTTTCTTCGATGTCATCATGCGGAAACGGCGGCCACTTGCCCGGCGCCGGTGGGATTTTGGTGGCGACATAAACCGGCTGGCCGCGACTCTCGCTCAAAACTTTCGCGATCAGCCGCTCGCTTCTTCCATCGCCGTAGCCCTGGGCGGTGTCAATGAAATTGCAGCCGAGATCGAGAGCCCGGTGCAACGCCTTGATCGAGTCGTCATCACTCTGATCGCCCCAGCTTCCGCCGATGGCCCAGGCGCCGAAACCAATTTCTGAAACTGACCAATTGAGTCTGCCAAAGGTGCGATACTTCATGGTGATTGAAATAACGCACAAAAGACCAGACTGCAAAGGCACCGCTGCCAGTTGGCAACCGGTTCGGATATTTCGCACATAAAGCCGCGACCAGTGATCGCGTCCCCCCGCCGCCACTGGCGGCGGCTTTATAGCTCTCCCCACCAAGATTCCCGAATGTAACGCGTCAAACCCCTTCTTTCCCCCCGCAATCCCCCTTCCGCCCCCAAAATCCCCCTTTCAACACCCTTGTTTCCCCCCGCCCTCGTCTATATACTTCCCACCCCGAAATTGCCGGGATGTAAGTACGTTTTGAGTTTGCCTAAAGGACACCATGCCGACGATCAATCAGTTGATTAAGAAGCCGCGCAGACCGCTGGCGCGCATCAATAAGGTCAAGGATCTGCAGGCCTCGCCTCAGAAGCGAGGCGTTTGTTTGCAGGTCAAGACAATGACGCCGAAGAAGCCCAACTCGGCCCTTCGCAAGATCGCCCGCGTGCGATTGAGCAACGGCAAGGAAGTGACCGCCTACATCCCCGGCGAAGAGCACAACCTTCAGGAACACAGCATCGTATTAGTTCGCGGCGGTCGCGTGCGCGATCTGCCCGGCGTGCGATATCACATCGTGCGCGGAACGCTCGACGCACTGGGCGTCGATGGCCGCAAACGCAGCCGCAGCAAGTACGGAACGAAAAAAGGTAAATAAATAATGAGCTGGCTCGCTCAGGCAACCCAGGTTTCGACTTCGGATGTCAACAAGGGCTACGGCAATTTGGTGTTCATGGGCTGCTTTTTCCTGGCCCTGATCATCGTCGCAATCTTTTGGCTGAAACGACAAGTGTAGGAATGATTGCGGATTTTGGATTGTGGGTTTTGGATTGTGTCGATCCAAATCCAAAATCCCCAATCCAAAATCCAAAATTGAACCATTATGGCGTATAAAAAATTCACAGCGTCCGAAGACATGCTTAAGCCTGACCCCCGCTTCAACAGCAAACTGGTCAGCAAGTTCATCAACTGCCTCATGTGGCAGGGCAAGAAGACCGTCGCGATGAAGGTTTTCTATGGCGCGATGGATCAGATCGCCAAGAAGGGCAAAGACAAGGAAGGCGCCCCCCAGCCGTTGGAAGTGTTTGAAGGCGCGATCAACAACGTCAAGCCGTACGTCGAAGTGCGATCGAAGCGCGTCGGCGGGGCCAACTATCAGGTGCCGATGCAGGTGAACAAGCGTCGCCAGCAGAGCCTGGCGTTTCGCTGGATCATCAACGCCTGCCGCGAAGCCGGCGGCCGACCGATGGCGGATCGTCTCGCCGACGAGCTCCTGGCAGCCTTCAAGAAGGAAGGCAAGGCCATGACCACCCGCGAGCAAACCCACCGCATGGCGGATGCGAACAAGGCGTTCGCCCACTTCGCGTGGTAAGTTCTTCGCAAATACGAGATTTCAAAAAGAACCCCGATTCATGGCGAATTGGGGTTCTTTTTTGGGAAAATCATCTTGATTGACTAACCCCGTAGCGCGCCGATGAATGCCTCGGCAAACACACAAAACAAGAGGATCGAGAGTCGCGTGGTGCGATTCTCGATCCTCTGAAATTGATTCGCCCGAAATTCGATCAGCGGCTTTTGCGAGCGCGCTTGAGTTGCTGGGAGGCCAACCCCAGGCGAGAGAGCAGCGAGCCGAATGAGCCGCTGCTGCTGCGGGTCGATTGCGTCATTCTGGGCCGGGGAGATCGGCGGATGGAACCAACGGTGCGGAA
>DATAPK010000094.1:0-6010 GCA_036265245.1 Tepidisphaeraceae bacterium
CTTGTAGCGCAGAACAAGCGCGAGGGTGAAAATGCAAAAGGTTGTGCCGGAGGCATGACCGAAATTCCGCGGGATTGGGATGGATACCCAACGCGGAAGAAAGATTGCCGGTGGATGCCGGTAATCGATTGATCGAGCGGCTGGTTAGTCGCGGGAATGCTCCCGTGCGGCCGCAGGGGCAGGATGGCCCAGGTCGGCGCGTTCGTGGCGGAGTCCGCGGACGGAAGTGCCGGCGACACGTATTCCGCGGCGGAGGCCGCGTGGCTTGCGACGAATTTTCGTCGCATCAGAAATGGAGTTCGCATGGAGATCGAATCCTCACGTTTCGGCAGACTCAATGTTGATGACGAACGCGTCATCAGCTTTCCAAAGGGTGTGCTCGGATTTCCCAACCACACGCGCTTCGCGCTCATTCAGACCGGAGAGGAGAATTATTTCTTCTGGCTCCAGAGCGTCGATGAGCCGAGCCTGGCGTTCGTGGTCACCGACCCGAGCATCTTCTTCAAGGACTATGAAGTCCCCATTCGAGAAGAAACCCAGACGGACCTTGAGCTAGCCAATATCGAATTCGCGCAGGTCTTCGTCATCTGTAACAAGGTGGACGAATGGCTGACGGGCAATTTGCTGGGGCCCATCGTGGTCAACGCGCAGAATCGGCTGGCACAGCAAGTCGTGCTCACCGAAAAGAAATGGACCACACGCCAACCGTTGCTGCGGCTCCAGTCGGAAGTTCCGCTGGCCAAGTCGGCATAAACCGACGCGGCGAGAACTTTCGCACCAGGGAATGCGTCGCTTGAGCTATCCGCTCTCGACGCACTGGCGACACGGATGTTGCCAGTCATACGCGGGTCTGAATGGTTTTCAGATCCCTTACCCGGAAGGAGCCACCATGTTGGTGCTGTCCAGGCAACGCGATGAAACGATCATGATCGGCGACGACATTGAAGTCACCGTCGTTGACATTCGAGGCGACAAAGTTCGCATCGGGATCAACGCGCCGAAAGAAATCAGCGTGCATCGCAAAGAAGTGTACGACGCTATCCGTCGTGAAAACCGCGCTGCGGCGCAGGTGAAACCCGAGGATCTTTCGGGTCTTGGAAAGATCGGTCCGAAAGGTCAAGGCAAGGAAGAACCCAAGTGATTTTGGATTTTAGAATTCGGATTTTGGATTCAATCCACAATCCGCAATCGAAAATCCAAAATGGACCGAGGCAATGAAGTTTCGCTCTCGGTGAAAAATAGGCTCCACGGATCGGAGCCTTGAATAGGCCAAAATAACAATCATGGAGGATTGGCATGGCCCGCATCAATACGAATGTCGCGTCTCTCGTAGCCCAACGTGGGCTAGCGCAAAGTCAAGCAGCGTTGAATCAGTCTTTGCAACGCCTGAGCACCGGGCTGCGAATCAACAGCGGCGCGGATGATCCCGCCGGTTTGATCGCATCGGAAGGTTTGCGAAGCGAAATCGCCGGCATCAACCAGGCGATTGACAACTCGAACCGCGCCACCAACGTCATCGCCACCGGCGAAGGCGCTCTGAACGAAGTGGCATCGCTGCTGCTGAACATCAAGAGCCTGGTCGTGCAAGCCGCCAACACCGGCGCCGAATCTCCCGATGAGATCGCCGCCAATCAGTTGCAGGTGGACTCGGCTGTCGAGAGCATCACGCGCATCAGCAACACAACCACATTCGATGGTTTGCGCCTGCTCGATGGTAGTCTCGACTACCTGACCAGCGGTGTCAGCTCGTCGGTGCAGGCGCTGCATATTTCGCAGGCCAGCTTCGGCACCAACTCGACGATTCCGGTGAATGTGAACGTGATCACCAGCGCTCGGACCGCCGATCTCGAATTCCGCACCAGTGCCATTGCAAGCACGGTGACGCTCGAGATCGCGGGCAATCAGGGCGTGCAGGTGCTTACCTTCACCAGTGGGACGGCCGCATCGGCGGTCGCCTTTGCGGTCAATCGCTCGAGCGATGCCACCGGTGTTAAAGCTGAGCTGATCAACAGCGCCAATGCCGCCTCGGGCATTAAGTTTGAAAGCACGGGGTTCGGCTCGAAGAACTACGTCTCGATCACCGCTCAGTCGGGCGGGCAGTTTGTGACGACGAATAGTTTGGGCGCGGACGAAAGCCGCAGCACCGGCGTCGATGCCGTGGCGACGATCAATGGCGCATTGACGGTCGGCGATGGGTTGGATCTGAAGCTCAATACCAGCACGCTGGCACTGGACCTGACATTGAAGTCCAACTTCGGCACTGGACAGACGGCGTTTGCCATCACTGGCGGCGGTGCGCGGTTCCAGCTTGGGCCTGAGGTCAACAGCAACCAGCAGGTGAACATCGGCATCCAGTCGATCGCTGCCGACAAACTCGGCGACGGCGACGTCGGATTCCTGAATGACCTGGTCACCGGCGGATCTGCGACGCTTGTTGCCGGCGACACTCAAAAGGCCAGCGGCATTATCGAACGCGCCATCAACCAGGTGGCGATCCTTCGAGGCCGTCTGGGCGCCTTCGAGAAAAATACGCTCGACACGAACGTCAATTCGTTGTCGGTGGCGTTGGAAAATGTCACCAGCAGCGAAAGCAGCATCCGTGATGCCGACTTCGCTGCTGAGACAGCGAACCTGACCCGTGCCCAGATCCTGACGCAGGCAGGCACGAGCGTTTTGGCGACGGCGAACTCGACGCCGCAAAGCGTGTTGTCGCTGCTCGGACACTAAGAAGAAATGATGAACGATGAATGATGAACGATGAACGGCAGAAGGTTGCCGCCATTGTTCGTCATTCATCGTTTTTACTTTATTGCCTCTCATGTCACTTCCTGGCAATCGTAAACTTCTCATCTTGCTCAATGGCGGGAAGATGAGCAGGAATTATTTGCTGGGGATTGCGAATTCTGCGCGGCGGCTGGGGATCGACCATCTTTGCGTGGAGATCGATCAGATTCGCGCGGCCATTACTCAAAACCAGACGGCGGCGATTCAGCAGTTGGACTCGCTGCTCCATCGCGAGCGCATCGGGGCGGTGTTGAGCTATACGCTGAATGGGTGTGACCTCCCTGGTGAAAACGCAGCGGGAATTTTCCGCACGTTCTTTGAAGTTCGGGGCATTCCGCATCTGCTTTTCTGGACGGATCATCCACAGTGGGCGTCGGAACGGCAGGCGATGGCTCCGGGGCTTCAGCCGGCGTTTCGATCCGGCAATTCCTTTCATTTTGTGAAGACTCGCGCTCATGCGCATGAGCTGAATCGGATTCTTGGTTGGCCGAACTGTTTTGACTGTCCGCTGGCGTGCGATCCGGATCAGATTCGGCCGATGGAGCAGGAGGCTGATCCGGAATTCGATATCGTCGCGATCTATGGCGGGAGCCCGAAGCTGCGGGATCATCTCAAGCCGTTTCTGGATTCGGATGATCCCGATCCGCGCGATTTGATGCTGTCGTATGTCGATGACATTCATGCGAATCTCGATGGGATTTGGAAATCGGATGCGCCGGAAGCGCTGCGGCCACAATTGGCGGCGCTGTCGGAGAAATTGCTGACGGCGCGATTGAATGAACCCCTCAAAGCTTCCGTTTGGCATTTGCCGGCGATGGCGGATGAATTCCCCGTGGCGATGCGGTGGCTGACGATCAATCATCAGACTTATTTCAAGATGACGCAGCAGCTTTATAAATGCCGGGCTTGGCTGCGGCATTTTATGCCGGCTTACCTGGCGAAGCATTTTCGGGTGGCGGTGTTTGGCGGGGATTGGACGGGGATGAATTGCATCAAGGGCCAGTGGGGCGCCAATGGCTGGGTCGATCTTGCGGATATGCCGAAGGTTCTTGCGAAGGGGAAAGTTACGCTTAACCTCAGCGCGAATTACGATGAGGAAGGGATCACGGCAAAGCCGTTTGAGATTGCGGCGAGTGGGAGTGTGATGCTTCATAACGATGCGACGGGGTTGGAGAATTTCTTTGATCTGGGGCGGGAGGCGTTTGCGTTTTCTACTCCGAAGCAAGCACGCGAAATCGCAAGCGAGCTGGTGAACGATCCTGGGCGGCGGCGGTCTGTGGGGATGGCGGCGAGGGCACGGCTGGAGAAGGATCATTCGTGGGATTCGCGGCTGACCAGGTTGCTTTCGCTATCGGGTTTGTCGGATAGGGCTCCGGTTCGATTTCCCCATGATCTGGCCATGCCAGGCGGGTTCGTTCCTCTTGCTAAGGCGTCGTAAGTCTATTTAATTCCCTCCTTTGTGGCTTTATTGGGTTCGTTTGTTCAAATCGGTTTTGTTGAGACGATTTTTCTGGATGGGGAACGGTGGGGAATTTTGGGGAAGCAATTCCCGGATTCAATTGTCAAAGAGCAAGCAGTTTTGGCGCATCGAAGGCGCGTTGGAACTGCGTTTCTATCTGTACGGAGGCGTTGCGCATTTTGGGCGCGCGCTGCGCAGCGCGCCGGGGAGGAAACGTTAATGGCGGAGGGCCAATGGGGAAAAATTATTTTTGGCGGGAGATTTTTGGGGGATTGGGCGCTGCGCGGTTTGGAGGTCATTTGGAATGAATGCAACCGCGGAGTTGCGGAGGCGCGGAGGAAGACGCGGAGAAGAGGGATATTTTTCATTGTTGGTTGATCAGGGGTCGCTTGGCGTGCCGATGTCGGGTTGGCCGAAGCCGGGGGAGGAGGTGGTGAAGAGGAGGCAGTTGGTTTTGGGGTCGAAGCAGAGGAGGGTTTCGCTGTCGTAGATGAGAGAGTGGTGCGGGGTGTAGCGGATGTCGTAGGAATAGTGCCAGCCGGCGTATTTGTTGAAGTTCCAGCTTTCATAACAGGGGACGGCGCTGTCGGGCGGGCCCAGGAGGGCGCGGACTTGCTCGCGGGATTGGCCGACTTTTAGTTTGGCGAAGCCGGCGAGGATTTGTTGCTGGCGCTGGGGCGTGGCGACGTATTCCCAGGGGAGGTCGTGGCCGGAGGGGATGGGGGCGGTGGCGGGTGGGTGGGGGAAGGTGGGGCCGACGTCGGCGCCGGGGGATTTGGAACAGCCGAGTAAGAGCAGGGGAGTGGGGGAGCAGGTGAGCAGGAGGAGGATTCGGAGAGATGTCATTTGTTGAGAGTCAGTATAGCATGCGAGGGGATTAGTTAGTAGAGGCTAGTGAATTTTGGGACATGCGACTTGTGATTCATTCGCGCGCGTCATTGTTCAAAGAAGAAGAGTTTTAACCGCGGATTTCGCGGATGACGCGGATAAAGGCAAAACCGCGAGCGTCACTCATTTTTATTGGCATGCTGGTTCCACCATTCGGTCAGGTGAGGATTCAGTTTTTTCCAACCGACGCCGTGATACGAGGGTTTGCGGACTTCGATCGTCGCGAGGATCAAGGTGAGTAGAGCGGACAGAATAAATGTGATGGGCCAGGAGAGCATTCCCGTCGCGATCACAAAAATCGCGAGGAGAATGAATGCGGCAGCCCAGATCAATTCCAGCGGGCGAGACATTCGGATTACATTGCAGAACAAGAAGAAGTGTGCAACGACGAAAGCGATCGCGAGGCCGAGCCAGAGATTTTTTGATGCGAATATCACTGCGGCGGCGCTGCCGACGATGAGGATCAGGATATCGAACGACGAAAGGCGAAATCCGGGAGAGAAGAGGGGATCAGTCATGTGGAAGATCATAACGGTTGTTACTCAATTGATTGGTCGAACCTGGATAGAGCCACATTCAGGGCAGCGATCGAATGATGCCCGGAGATCATATTTACACCGCGCGCAGCGGCCCGGGCCATGAAAGATATGCCACATCTCGGTATAGGCTATTGTATTTCGAGATTCCGACATGATGTTTAGGAATCCGGCAATCGTGAAGACAATCGGTGTGAAAAAGAGCATTGGTTCTGTCTCAAGAATGATGTGAAATAGTCCCATCTCTCGCCGAAACGACAAACTCCGAATATCGGAGAAGTCGCCTTGAGCAAGGGCCTTCGATCGACACACCCTTTTTGTCTAATGTCAGGATGCCGATCGT
>DATAPK010000095.1:0-2741 GCA_036265245.1 Tepidisphaeraceae bacterium
GGAGGTTAACGAGCTCGTCATAGACGATCTTGACCATCAACTGGCCGGGCTGAAGCGATTTAATCACCTCCTGGCCGATGGCTTTGTCCGTGACGTGCTGAACGAAATCTTGAACGACCTGGAAATTAACGTCGGCCTCCAGCAGCGCCGTCCGCACTTCGCGCATCGATTCGCGAATGTTTTCTTCCGAAATCCGCCCCTTCCCCGAAAGAGACCGCAACGCCCCCGACAATTTATCCGTTAATACATCAAACATAGGCCGGTCATTTTAGGGGCAAAAGAGCCAACGGGCGAGGGGTCGTCACCAATCGCATCTCCGACGTTTTGCGCATACGCAACACGAGCCGCGACCGTCAGGAAGCGGTTCTTCCATCAAATAATCTCTCCTTCACGCCGCAGCTCGTTATAGAGTTAATCCCCAATCTTCAAATGCGTGTGCCTTGGGTGTAACTCCTCTGCCGGGTAGATCAGGCGGCTGATTTCCAGAAGTTTGACCATTGTTTGCTCGCTTCCACGCAACGCAGCGTACCGATTCGCTCGGCGCGTCGGACGCGCCATCGCGCATTGTTCAACTTCAATCGTGCACCGATCGTGTTCTTGCAGCCGCCCTCGATCATCCCGCTGCCGATCGGTACGCCCGACGCCAGCCGGTCCCGATACCACATTCGGTCCTGGTTCGGACGCAGATAGGTCAGCAGCGCATCCAGCGCTTTGCGGGCCGCCGAGCCTTGGGTCTGCGTTGACGCCTCGGACTCGATTTGCCGGATCAGCGCCAGCCCGTTTTCCTTCAAGGCCACTTGCAGTCGATGCTCCGCCCAAGCCCGCGCCGCTTTCCCTTCGCCCAGCAGTTCACGCCCGCACTGATGCAGATGCTGACTGACGTGATACACGTCCACGCACCATTTGCCGTTGTGCCCAGGCAGCCGTTTGCCAGCCTGCTCCCAGATCCACTTAGCGCCATCGGCCAGCACATTCACCACCGGCTCGTCTTTGAGGTTCATCCGCTCGCTCAGCCTTTTCCAACTCGCTCCCACATGATCGGCGTCGGCGATGGCGCAGATCGAGAGACGCACCGTCGGCTCGCTCAGCACGCGATTCTCCCAGTTCTCCGGCGCACACGCCACCGCCGGTTCCCGCCTGGCCAGCATGCTCAAACGCATCTCCCGCCAGTCGTCGGTCGTGTTAATCTTCACCCCGTCGGTGCTGAATTCGACTTGCCCGGACGCTTGGGCGAATGCCTCCACCGGCTCACTGGATTGGTTCATCCACTTCCTGGCACGCTCGCCTTCCTCCTGACAAACACGCTCAATCGTGTCGTCGGAGACTTGGATATGGCAGAACTCCTTGAGATGACTCGAGGCGCGATCAAACGACCAACTCATGCCCGCCAGGGTCAGCATACGCCGGGCTCCCCGTGTGATCGAGCGATGATCTACCCCCGCCCAATCGTCCAGCGGAATCACGCCCGAGACACAGCCCCGGCAGTGATAGCGACGCCGCGGGATGGACAAATGTCCAACCGACGTCAGGATCGTGCGTTCCTGGCACGCCTTGAACTTCGCCTCCCCGCCGCAGGAACAACGGCGAATGCAGACCCCTTTTTTTTCGCCTCCGTTTGGGCGCTGGCGGTCTGCACCATGAGCGCGCGAAGCAGCCCGAAACCCTTGTCGTGGATGCACGCTTCCATGCACTCCAACCCCTTTCCCCAAGGGGCCTGCTCCGCCGCCTTGTCCAACGCTCGAAGCGTTTCCACCGCCTGTTCGGCGATCAACCGTTCACGATCTGACAATCTCGATAAATCCAATGGGCCTCCGTGCTAAAACGCCCATTCTATAAAATCTACCCGGCTGGCGCGCTACACCCATGCGATGGAGTATATGCCACGCGTGTTGAATAGAGGCGAATCGTCGTTACAATTTTGACGGCGGGCTGGGATGTAAGAGTGTGGGGTAATTCGAAAAGGACTGCGTATGGCGCGAACGAATGGGCCGATGATGGAGACGCTGGAGTCGCGGACGCTTTTGTCGGCGGCAACGCTCGCGACGGATGAGAAGCTGCTGGCAGCGGCGCTGGTGCAGTTTCGCGAACACCAAAAAAATGCGCGGGCAGAAATCGCGGCGGCGCGGGCTTTGGTTTTGAAAGATCCGCCTGTCCATGATCCGGTGCTGCCTTCCTTAACTTCCAAGCTACAGCAGGATAAGCACAATCGGGATAACACGTTCTTTGCGGATCAGCATGCGTTGCATGTCGCTGAACATGCGGCGCGGCTGCTGGTGTGGGCCGATCTAGGGCATATTAAACAGGATCAGAGCACACATAACGCGACGCAGTTAACGACAGATTCGGCGTCCCTGCGGACGCATCGCCTGGCTCTGGCGCAGACGATTCATGATAAATCGTTGATTATCGAAGCCGACTTATCGACCACGGCGCAGACGCTCAAGGCGGATCGCCAGGCGATCATCGATGAAATTGATTCGTTCAGTAACGGGCTGATTTCGACGACGAATCTTTCAACGTATGCCACCGCAATACAGACGGCGGCGACAAAGCGATTTACGGATATGAAGATTATCATCGAAGCGCGGCTTACTGTGGCGAAGGATAAGTTCGGATAAGCTTGAGGGATGGGATACTGGTTAAAAAAAGATTTTCGACACGGGCTGGAAGCCGGTGTTACATTTGGGGTTTTCGCGCTATTGTGGAGCGCAGTCGCGGTAGCAGATCTGAGGGCGCCGGCC
>DATAPK010000096.1:0-4198 GCA_036265245.1 Tepidisphaeraceae bacterium
TCAATGGAACGCAGCAATTCGCCACCTTCGCCGCGATCCGGCCATGCGAAAAGTCATTTCCCGCGTCGGCCCCTGCATTCTAACCCCTCGACGGGATTACTTCATCGTCCTTTGCAAGTCAATTTTCAACCAGCAAATCTCGACCAAAATCGCCGCCATTCTGTTCGGAAGATTCCAGGAACTTTTCCCTCGCGGCAAACCCACGCCTAAGGCGGTGATCGAAATTTTACGCCACGATCACCACGCCAAACAGTGTGGTCTGTCTCGCCAAAAACGCTCCTATCTCATCAACCTCGCCACGCATTTCCACACCAATCAGGTTCCGACGCGCCGCATTGCGCGTATGAGCGATGAAGAAATCATAGAGTGTTTGACCGCCGTAAAAGGCATCGGCCGATGGTCGGCGGAGATGTTCCTGATCTTCGTCCTCAACCGCCCCGACGTTTGGCCGGTGGATGATCTTGGCTTACGCGAAGGCGTGAAGGTCGCATTGAAATTGAAAGAGCGACCGGGGGCGAAGGAACTTCGCGAGATTGGCGAGCGGTGGAGGCCGTGGCGGTCGGTGGCGACTTGGTATTTGTGGCGGAATTTGGCGGCGCTGGCGAAGGAGGAGAAGTCTCGGAAATAGTAGGCTTGAGATTTTGACGTTAATTCTTATCCACGGATTTGGAGAGTCTCGCTTGGTGAATTGATTTGCGGTCCATTGTCGTCCATTCGTGGCTGAATTTGTCTGGTGCCTAGCTTGCGCCAATGGATTTCGACGCCATCGTCTCGGCGAATATTCACGCAGGTATTTGGGTTGCACCGAATCTCATCGCCAACAGCCAGAGTCATTCCTGGGTAGATAGGTACCCACGGTCTACCAGTTTCGCGAGTCTGCGCGACGCCGACGATCGAGATTACAATATAGTGATCAGAAATTGCCGTCGGTTGCGTGGTTGGATCGGGAGCATCATATCGTGATCGCGAGGATCTATTGCCTTTGGGTGACACGGTAGAAGGCTGGGTTGTGGGGAAGCGCGTTCGGGGAAATGAAGGCTGAGTTGAGGGTGGGATTGGTGTGCTACTGGCGCCGATTTTTATCCATCCTATTCGGTCGAACACAAAAGTATTCCCGTCACTTCGCGTGATTATTATCGTGGCCCGCGGTAGTAATCGCAGTTGATCGTTTAACGAAACAGTTGTTCCTACTTTGGCGTATACCCATGTTTCATTCGTGTTATGTCGGAATAAAACATCCTCGTGTACCTCCGTGATTACATAGGTCAAATCAGGTTGTGTGGATGGAACTGTTGTGGGAAATGGGTCGATGACTGGAAGAGTCGTGGGATAGTCTTCATTTAGCTTGATTTGCGTGCCAGTGACAAGAATGAACAGGAGAAGTTTAATCATCTCCGCAAACCTCACAGGTGTGCAGCGTCACTTCAATTCAACCGTCCAATACGCGTTATCCAGGAATTGCTTCCATGAATGATACCGCTCATCCGCCAAGCGGATGTTGATGACGGGGCTGCGCTTCGGCTTGACGGGTTTAGTGATGAGGTGCATGTGCGCCTGCTCGGGAGTGCGGCCGCCTTTTTTGACGTTGCACTTTACGCAGCAGCAGACGATGTTGTCCCAACTGCTCTTGCCGCCCTGACTCTTGGGCAGGACGTGATCGAGCGAAAGCTCAGTGGTTGAGAACTTTCGGCCGCAGTATTGGCATTTGCTGCCGTCGCGGGCGTAGATGTTGCGGCGATTGAATTTCACATCCTGCCGCGGAAGCTTGTCGTAACCCAGCAAGCGGATGATGCGCGGCACGGCGATCTGAAATCGCACCGTGTGAATCCAGTCGAAACCTTCGGGTTCAAATTCGGCTTTAAGGAGCGAAAGTTCCTGCCAGCCCGTGAAATCGAGATTCTGCCACTGGCTCTTGCCGGCGGAATCGGTTTCGATATGAATGACCTCCGCCAACTCGCGGCAAAGCAGCGAGAAAGCGCGGCGAACGTTGATGACGCGGATCGCCTGATAGAATCGATTCAGGACAAGAACGTTGGCGGAGAGGGCAGGCACGGCGCTGCCCGTGTATGAATTGGGGTGATTTGCTCCCGCGTCCATCATGCCTCGCCGATGGATCAGGCCGACACTGGGGTATCGCCTACCCGAACGGCTGATGAATTGTACAACCCCGTCGGCGCAAAGGCCAGTGCAACCCAAAGGCCGGTCAGGAGTGTTACAATCGTGAAACCCATGAAACGAGCCATCTTCCCCTGTTTTGTCGGACTCTGGTTTATCGCCTTCGCTTGCGTTGCAAGGGGCAGCGATCTGGTTTCCGCGGAAATGCTGTCTGATGTATCAGCGATCGCGCCGGGCAAAGCCTTCAACGTGGGCGTGAAGTTGAAGATTGCGCCAGGATGGCATGTGTATTGGGTAAATGCGGGGGATACGGGCATTCCGACCAAAATCACGTTTACCCTGCCCGACGGGTTCACCGCGGGGGCGGTGCAGTATCCGGTTCCGCAACGAATCGACGTCACCGGCGGAATGGTGAGCTATGGATACAGTGACGAGGTGCTGCTGATGGCGACAATCACGCCGCCGACCAATTTGAAGGTGGGCACATCCATCACGATCGGCGCGAAAGCTTCATGGCTGGTCTGCAAAGAAAATTGCATCAAGGGCGATGCAAAGCTCGAACAAGCCTTCAAGGTGGCTGCGGTGCCGCTGGCAGACGGTTATGCCGAGTTCGCAAAATGGCAGGCCCAGTTGCCGCAGGCGACGGATCGGGTGAAGCAGGATGTGCAACTCGACGCGGCGGGCGGGCAATTCAAAAGCGCATCGGGAAAATTAATCATTAAATGGGACAAAGCGCCGGATAAAGTCGAATGGTTTCCCGATGCGACGGATCAGATGATTGTCTCCACAAACGAACTGAAGACGGAAAATGGCCAATCGACGGTAACGTTTAAAATCGATGCTCTGCCCGGAGAAAAAGTTTCGGATGCTGTGTTTAATTCGGTGCTGGCCTATACTTTGGACGGCAGGCGGGTCGGCTTGGCGGTTCCGATCAGGCTGAACTCGTCGAATCAATCTCAGGGGCATTAGAAGGAGATCGTTATGCGACGCATTACTTCATTGGTTTTGTTGGCGGCATTTGCAGTTCTGGCAGCGGCGGTAATCGCACCGGCTGAAGAAAAAAGCTCGGCAGCGGTCGGCAAGTCGGCGCCGGCTTTCCAACTTCAGGATCAGGGCGGCAAAACGATCAATCTGGCCGATCAATCCGGCAAGGTGGTGGTACTTGAATGGTGGAACAACGAATGCCCCATCGACGCCCGTCACTACACCAGCGGCGAGATGAACAAGCTGGCGAGCAAGTGGACGGACAAGGGCGTGGTTTGGCTCGCGATCAATTCCACGCATGACAAGACCAACGCCGACAACAAGAAGGCCGGCGATGCCTGGCACATGGAGCGGCCGATTCTGAATGATGCTTCCGGCGACATCGGCCACGAATACGGCGCGACCAACACGCCTCACATGTTCGTGATCGATTCGAGTGGCAAGGTGGTTTACATGGGGGCGATTGATAACAATCCGGACGGGGATAAGACGAGCGGAGTTGTGAATTATGTGGATCAGGCGTTGACGCAACTGGCGAGCGGGACGTCGGTCAGTCAGCCCCAGACGCGGGCGTATGGGTGTTCGGTGAAGTACGCGAAGTGATTCGTGAATACGAACGTAATGCGTAAATACGTGAATACGTAAAAATGCCTGGCGTTTTTACGTATTCACGTATTTACGTTTTATCTTTTCATCTCTGATGATCCATAATCAGCAGCGCGATCGTCAGCAGTTGGCAGAAGATCGCGGTGAAAACGAGGGGGAACATCACGTCGTTGTTGGATCGATTCAAATAGGCGACGAAGAGAATCGCAATGGAAAGGATCTGCGTGATGCCGGCCATCAGTTTGCTGACGGAAAAATCGGGGCGTTGATCGTGCCGGCGTTTTAATTCTTCCAGGATCTGTTCGCAGAGCCGTTCCAGATGATGAAGGGCCGGAGGATCGGCAGGCTTGGTCGTGGCAAGGGATTCTGTCTGCGTGGTTGAGGGCAGTAGGGCTGGCATTGAAATGGGATCACTTGCCGGCGGCTCTTCCGGGCCATGGGTGGAGATGTGGTCGATCGCATCCTTCAAAGTCGTGCAGGTAAAATCAGGTTT
>DATAPK010000097.1:0-4973 GCA_036265245.1 Tepidisphaeraceae bacterium
CGCCTCCGCGGTGAACCCCATCTTCTTCCGAAGACGTAGTTCCTTCTCGCACGATCCTCGCCCACGGCCCATACCCCCGGCACAGCGCCAGCGAATCCCCCGGCGTATACTGCGAATGCTCCCGCATGCTTCTGAGCAACCTTCGAATCCCCTCACCTCGCCACGAATAATGCCTCACTCCATCCACATCGATCAAAATCGGCGTCGCCCCAACCTTCTCATCCCGCATCACAATCCAATTCGTCGCCTTTGCATCAAAATGCGCAAACCCCAACCCTTCCAACTTTCGCAACGTCCGCCCAACTCTCTGAAACATCCTCTCCCGCTCGCAAGCCGACATCGAATCCAAATCCATTGCCGCCAACGTCTCCCCCGGCGTTCGCTCAATCACAATAACACTGTCCGTCACATACCCCAGCGTTCGTTTCTCCATCATCATCAGCGGAAACTCCGCCGGGATATTGCGGATATACATCTTCCACGCCTTCGTCCACATCCGCATCACCCGGCTTGCTCTGCCCACGCTGTTCAAATGTCGATACCAATATTTCTTCTTTGGCCGCTTAACAATCACCCCAATCGTCCGCCCCCCAACCACAATCTCCCCAGAAAGCACATCCCCGCTCGCACTTCGCTTGATCACCGTCAACTGATCCGCATCCATCCTGGCAAGCAGATCCTTCCACGCCTCCCGCCACTGCTCCCGATCAAACTTCATCCCGCTCGCCGCCGAATATCGCCGCGAAAATTTCATCCGCTTAACAAAATGCCCTCGCCACCCTCGCTCGTCGTCGATCTTCCCAAAATAAGAATTCTCCCGCGTCGCACGCTCCAGAAATTTTCGATACAACCGTTTGCTCGCCGGATTTCTCTCCGGTATCGCCTCGCCCGTCGTCAATTCCCGCCACCCCCGCAGCAATTCCGTCGTCGTCGCAAACCGCCGCGCGCTGTGCCCCAGCAGCAGCACATCCTTCTCCCGCAATCCGCCTGTCCCAACCGCATACCCATCCAGCAAATAAACTTTTCCCTCCTTCAACAGAAAATTCCCCAGATGCAAATCCGAATGCCCCAGCCTCGCCCGCGAAAGTCGTCGAACCAGATCAATCACCTGCCCCGCCAACTCTCGGCGGTGGGGCACCGCTTCCGCCCCCAATTCCAACTCGCTCAAATAATGATCCAACTGCACCGCCGGCTCGATCCCCTCCAGAATCACCGCATCCCCCAGCGTCTGATCCACCCGAAATCCCGACAACACCGCCGTCGCACGCGGCGAAGGCACCGCCGCCTTCTGCAACGCAATCAACCGCGTAAATTCCCGCATCGCCGGATTCCCGCGCAACATTCGTTTCAAAAAAAATCCCCCGCGCGGATAAAACTTCAGATAATAAGGCTTCCCCCCAACCTCAAACCGCCACACCTGCCGATAGCCGCGATCCTTCACCAGCGTCCCCACGCGCGGCAAGTCCTTCAGCGATGATTCCAACTCGGCAATCTCTTGCGGCACAAAATCATTTATAGCGAAGGACCGTTAGAACTTCTAACAAGGTGGTTGGCCACAGAGACACAGAGGACACAGAGATAAGAGGAGATAAATCAAATCATTTTGTTTTCTCTTTGTGTTTTTCTCTGTGATCTCTGTTCCTCTGTGGCAAATCTACTGCTCCGGTGGCGTCGTAACTTCGCTCGCTTGTTGCAGTCCTTGCGCCACCTCAGGGATAATCCCTTTCCTCACATAAATCGGCCTGACCAGCGCGCGTAACTGTGGCATCTTCATCATGAACAACACCGCCGCCAGCACACTTATTGCCCCCGCGATTTGAACCGTCATTGATTTCCCCAATCGTTCCGGCACAGCCACCCACCCGGCGATAATGCTTCCCACCGGCGCCGTTCCCATCACCGCCATAATATAAAAAGCCATCAATCGCCCGCGCATCTCATCATCCACCAGCGCCTGCAGCATCGTATTCCCCGCCGCAAACGCGATGATCGTCCCCAGTCCCGTAAACGCCGCCATAATCATCGCCAGCCACAAAACCTTGGTGATCGCAAACCACGCCATCGCCACCCCCATAAACACACCTGCCGCCGCCATGATCCTTCCCAAGCCAATAACGGTTCTTCGCGACGCCAAATAAATCGCCCCCGCCAGCGCACCCACTCCCACCGCCGTCCCAAGAAATCCAAACACCTTCGCGCCATGCGACGCCGGCGCCAAATCCTCTACAAACATCGGCATCAGCGTCTGAAACGCGCTGACCGAAATACTCGTCAATCCCCCCAGCAACAAAATCGCCCGCACCGGCGGAAATCCGAACGCGTATCTAAATCCCTCTCGCAACTCATGAAGCGGATGCTTTCGTTCGATTTTCTTCACCGGGCGAGTGGCCGACATCAGCAGCAGGGCGATGATGACCGCAAAATAACTGATCGCATCGATCAAAAAGCAAACGCCCTCGCTGGTCGCTGCAATCAATAATCCCGCCACTGCCGGCCCGAGCAGTCGCGCCCCGTTAAACATCGAACTGTTCAATGCAATCGCATTCGGCAAATCCTCAATCCGCTCCACCATCTCCACCACAAACGCCTGCCTCGCCGGCGCATCGAAAGCGTTGACGAACCCCTGAAAAAAATTCAATCCAACGACCTCGGCAATCGTGATCTTTCCGCTCAGCGCCAAGAACGCCAGCACCGCGCTTTGAAGCATCGATAAAATTTGCGTAACGACAATCACGCGATGTCGATTCCATCGATCGACCATCACGCCCGCGATCGGCGCCACCAGAAACGTCGGAATCTGCGCGGCGAATCGCACCACGCCCAGCACCATGGCGGCCTTGAGCAGCGGATTCCCCAGCGCCAACCGATAAACCAGCCACGCCGTCGCCGTCGTCGTCAGCCATGATCCGATCAGCGATACACCCTGCCCCATGAAAAACAACCGATAGTTGCGATACTGCAACGCCCGCAACATGAAACTCATGCCGCCGGCAGATTTGCTCTCGCTAACAGGTGAATCCAGCGTCGTGCTCATTGTCTCGTTCCGTCCACGTTCATTGAGTTGTACATCCGTGCACGAATTCGCTGAACCACCAATTCGCCCGTCAGCATCCAACCCCATTCCGAGCGAATCGTAGGCCGCTTGTGAGGCGTGAGGATCAACATTGCCGAAGAAATCAGGCTCAGTTGTACAGCTAACGCCGGCAAACGCGACTTTTCGCAAAGGTGCATCGCGAAGCTGCAAACGATCAGCGAATATTTTCGCCCAGCCATCGCGCCATCCGCAATCTGCTCAAACGAAAATCTCTCCGCCATCTGCCCCGTTCGATTCTCATAAGCTTCAAACGTAAATGGGTCGACACCGCTCACCTTTGCCGCTTTGCGGTTTCGCAGCATCATCGTGATTTCTCCGCTCCCCGCCGCGAGATCGAGCACATCGCTCAAATCCGGCCTCCATCGGCGCATTGCTTCATCAATCACCGCGACAATCCCAGCCTCATGTGGATTCCGATACCCCGCCCCCGATTCACGATAAAACCGCTCGGCCCCCAGCCGTTCATACTCGCCGCGAATGCTTGCAGGCTCTTTCACTTCCGCCAGAAATACACCTGTACGTATGAATAAATCAATGAGAACGCCCCAACAATCACACTCACCCAGAGCGTAATTTTCAGAATTTTGATTCGATTGGCGATCTCTTTGTCGCGCCACTCGGCCAGCCTTTGATCGATTTCATCGAGCTTGCGATCGATTCTCGCCTCGATTTCATCCAGCTTTTGATTGAGATAGCTGTCGGCGGTTTTTTTGACACGATTGGCAATCCCCCCAATCAAACCCGACTCTTCAATGTCATCCCGAATCGTCGCATTCTCCGCCGAAACCGGCGTAGCCGTCTGCGTACTCTGTCCCCCGGGCGAGCCCGCTTCAGCGGGCGGGAGAAACCGATACTCACTCTTCGGTTCCTCCCCAATCATGTTCGCCACCATCCCCCCAAGCCACGACCTACGCTTGCGGTTCAATCGCTTGAACAACCCCTCCTGCTTCTTGAGCTTGCGAACCAGAATCGGCGTCTGTTCATCCCCTTGAATCTTCACGCCTCGCATTTTGCCCAGAACGATCAGCCCTCGCTGCGAAAGCCCATCAAATCGCATCAATCGGATGCGCGCGATCTCCTTCGCCAATTGTTCTTTAGTCAGATTCACTGCGACTGGCCGTCTCGCCCAGCGCACCACATCCAGCATCGCCTCGCGATCCATCGCCGCGATGGTTTGCCTGCGCTCATGAATCGCCGCGACAAGGCTCTGGCGGGTTTTATAGTCCGTGGGATCGAGACCGAATTCCTCGGCGAAAAGCTCCAACTCATCCTTGGGCAGTTCCGGTAGCTGCTTCGATGGCTGCGCGCTAGGCGTGATCGGGCCTGCTGCCGGCGTGTCGCCGCCGGGGAGCAGTTTTACATCAGCGGGATTTGAGGTTTGCTGGGACATTGCTCGCCGCCTGCACCCTGAATTTCAGATCATCGATCACATGATGCGCGTGCCACAAAATTCCAAACGTCACGGTCAGCAGCACGCATATCAGCACATCCAGCCCAAGCTTCCAGAATCGCAACCGCAGACTATGCAGAATCAGATATCGGCGAAGCATCGTCACGTATTTATCCGACCCCGCCAGCCAAACATACCAACCCCACAAACTCTGCAACGTAATGATCGTCGCATAAATCGTCACGACCCAGGCCAGGCCAATGCGGAAGAAGTTGAAGAAATCGATCTGAGGCATCGAAATGACCAATGACCAAATCCGAATGACCAATCAATGACCAAATTCCAATGACCAACATCAGATGGTTTGCAATTTGGGAACTTGGTCATTGAACATTCATTGGTCATTCGGATTTGGTCATTGGGAATTGTTACTCATCCGCCTCCTCATGGTCCTGCACCTTTCCACCGAACAGCGCCGTCCCGATCCTC